>CAMKQS010000032.1 GCA_946414975.1 uncultured Caryophanales bacterium
CATTATATCAAAAAAAATTAGGATTTCCTAATTTTTTATTAATTTGACATTTTTTATATGTAAATATTATGTATAATAACTATTTTTTTATTACATCTACCATATATATAGGATATCCTTTAGAAGAAAACTTAATCTCATACTCTGTTTCTACATTAGGAATTTCATCATTGTGCAGATCAAGAGAAATCGTCTTTATCTGATAACCATAATCCGTAAATGATTTTAAAGAATATTCAAACAATTTTCTGTTATCTGTTTTAAATACAATATTTTTTAATGATTTAAAAATTTTATCATATTTATTCAAAAAAATCTTTGATGTTAGTCTTCTTTTTTCATGTCTATCTTTAGGCCAAGGATCAGAAAAATTCAAATATACTTTATCTATTTCTTGATTAAAGATTTCATCTATTTTTTCTGCATCCATCTTAATTAGCTTTAAATTAGGAATATTCTCAGACTCAAGTTTTTCAATTGCTCTTACCATTACACTATCAAACTTTTCAATTCCAATATAATTAATATCAGGATTATTCTTAGCCATATTAATAATAAATAATCCTTTACCCATACCAATTTCTATATTAATAGGATTATTATTCAAAAATAAACTACTAAAATTACCCTTATAATCTTTGTAATTGTTAATTATATAAGGAGACTGTTCTATTTTTTTACTTGCCCCTTTAACGTTTCTAAGTCTCATAAATCCTCCAAATCAAAATTAGTATATCAAATTTAAGTAGTTTTGTAAATTAATTAGTTATTTTACATATAATATTATGAATAGGAGGATTTTATGAAAGATAAAAGAAATTGTAATAATATGTATCCAGTATACCCTAATATGCCTTATATGAATCAAATGCCTATGCCTATGCCATACTATGAGCAAAATATAAATAATGTTGATATAAATAGCTTAGAAAGACAAATAAATAATTTAGAAAACAGAGTATCTTCATTAGAGCGAAAAATAATGAATCAGCAAGGAAAAAGCACATATTCAGAATCAAATTACTACATGGTTTAATCCATGTTTTTTTGTATATTTTTTCTATTCTTACTCAAAATATAATGAGGAGGATTTTATGAATATAGATATTAGAAAAAGCATTAAAGAAAATTTTAAAAATAGTACTAATGAAGAAATAGCTGATGCAATTAATAGTGCGACAAGCGATAAAGATGAAATTACATTGCCTGGGATGGGAGTATTTTTTGAAATACTCTGGTTAAACAGTAATGAGAAAGAAAAAAATAAAATAATTTCTATAATAAAAAAAGGGCTAAAATAGCTCTTTTAAAATTGAATTTTTTCTTGTACAAATTTTACTATTTCATCTATATTAATAGTAACTTGCTTCATAGTATCTCTAAATCTTACTGTAACTGTATTATTATTTATAGTATCATCATCAACCGTAATACAAAAAGGTGTTCCTATAACATCTGCTCTTCTATATCTTTTTCCAATAGAACCAGAATAATCTATATCAGTCATAAAATAATTAGCAAGTTTTTCATATATTTCGTTTGCTTTATCTTGATGATATTTTTTAACAAGTGGTAGAACACATACTTTATATGGAGCAAGATAATTATGTATTTTAAGTACCTCTCTTGTAGTACCATCTTCTAATTCTTCAACACAATATGCATTGAATAAAAGCGCAAGTACTGTTCTATCTAAACCATATGTAGACTCAATTATATATGGAATATATTTTTCATTTGTATCTGGATCCAAATATTCCATTGATTTACCACTATATTCCTGATGACGAGTTAAATCATAATTAGTACGATTATGAGTACCATTAATCTCTCCCCAACCAAATGGAAACTTATACTCAATATCACAAGCCTCTTTTGCATAATGAGCAAGCTTTTCGTGATCGTGAAATCTAAGTTTTTCTTCAGGAAGACCTAAATCCATATAAAATTTCTTACCATATTCTTTAAAATAATTATATAACTCTGAATCATTCCCCTCTTTACAGAAAGTTTGATATTCCATTTGTTCAAATTCAATTGTTCTAAATGTAAAATTACCTGGTGTTATTTCATTTCTAAATGCTTTACCAATTTGTCCAATACTAAAAGGTAATTTAGCACGCATACTTCTTTGAACATTCATATAATTAACATATTCACCTTGAGCATTTTCCGGTCTTAAATAAACAATACTTTTTGAATCTTGGATAACACCTCTATGTGTTTCAAACATTAATTTAAACTGTCTTATATCCGTAAAATTAGTTTTCCCACATTTAGGACAAGGAACTTTATTATCATTAATATACTTTACCATTTCTTCATTACTCATAGCATCCCCGATAGAACTATCAGTAAAATCATTAATCAAATTATCTGCACGATGTCTTGTTTTACATTCCTTACAATCAAGTAGTGGATCAGCAAAAGAATCTACATGTCCTGATGCTTCCCATACTCTAGGATGCATTAAAATATCAGCATCAACTTCATATGCATTAGCACGTTGTTGAATAAATCTTTTTCTCCATGCATCTTTAACATTATTCTTCAAACGCGTACCAAGAGGTCCATAATCCCAAGTATTGGCAAGTCCACCATATATTTCACTTCCCTGATAAATAAAACCATATTGTTTGCAATAATTAACCAAATTTTCCATATTAAGTTCACTCATATTATTCCTCCTAAAAATAAAAAGATTCTTATTATATAGGGACGAATTAATCGTGGTTCCACCCTACTTATTCCTAAGAATCTCTTAAAGTAATCGCTCCCAAGTTTCCACCTTGATCATCGCTTTCAGAAACATTATATTATATTTTCACTATTTTGTAAAGTAATTTTATCTATACTTTGATTTTTAAATCTCTCTTCCATACTTCTAACACGATATATAGTATCCAACCCATGACATTTAAACCTATCATTTGTACTAATAAGAATATCTGATGCTTTATTATCATAATCATGTCGCTTATTGATAGTCATAGTTTTGTATATAAATTTATATTCTTTATTTAAACTATTTATAGAATCTATATTCAAACTATATTCTTGTCTTTCACCATCAACATAAAATATAACTTTCATATTTTCTGAATCATAAAAACATATAAATTCTTCACCATTTTTAGAAAGCAAAAGTTCATTTGAATCATGATTATTATCAAGATAGTATCTTGTCGATTTAAACTTATTTATATATTCTATAAATTCATTCACACTTATCTCTTTTTTATACTCATATAAATCAGTATATTTAGCAACTCCAAGTTTAACAGCAATTAAAGCATCACACGAAATAACTCTAGTTATGGCTTGATTCTGATTTTTAAAATAATTTTTTTCAATATAATTATTATAAAAATCATAAATATCCTTATTTTCAGTTATATCTTCATTATACATATTTCTATATAAGTTTTTGATTATCTCATTAATTTTTTTATGATCTGGGTTCTCATCAAAAGGACTTTTGTTTAGCTCCTTAATAAAAGTATTATAATCATTTTCACTTAAATTATTTTTTAGTATTTCATTAAACTCACTTTCGTTACCACTAAATATATACTTCCATACAACTTCAGGGCCTAATGTTTCAACTAATAATTTAAAATTTAAACAAGCATCATTATAAGCATATGCCTCTCTATTATAATACTCTGATGATATAACCTCAGCAGATGTTTCTTTCAAATATAAATAACTATCTGCCTGCAATACATGGATAAATTCATGCCCTAATACACTAGCTTTATAATCATCAAGAATACTAATATCTTTAAAATCATCTGATAAAATTATTTTATTAGTTCCATAGTAAACCCCAGCTTTTTTGCTTTCTAATTCATCATAAACTATTCCAAATTCATTTAATCTATCTTTAATGATATACTCCATACTAGTATTTTTATAATAAGGAGTAATATCAGATAGTAATTCATAATTATAAAAAAAATTTTTTTCATCATCATTCAACAATTCTGAAGAGTAAATCATGTTTTTAACAGTTTCAACAGATACATTTTCTATATTATTTTCGCTAGCTACAGTAACATAGGATATTTCTTCAATATTAATATCATTATTTATATCTATATTACCTATATTTGACGTTAAAAGAGCAAATATAAAAATAATATTTCCAACAATTGTAAAACCTTTTTTTGATATTTTGATATATTTATCTTTATCATTATGAGGTTTTAACCTATCACTATGAAGAACAGCACTTTTACTATTAGACAGTAAAAACATTAGTAAATCTTCCCTATTATCTTTTATATAATGATATAAATCATTATCTTTATCATAATATATATCATAATTACCATTATTTCTTAAAAATATACTATTATCGTTAATTCTAATAACATTATATATTTCATTTAAAACATTTTTATTTAATAAACTAATATTTTTACCATTAATACTAATGCCATGATATACTAACGAATTATTAATTTTATCCAAATAAATTAAATGCTCTATTTCTTTTATTTTATCAATAAATCTAAATGCTAACATCATATCACCTCATAAGTTGATTAAAAAGTTTCTTGCTTTGTAAATATATTCCTGTATATTTTTCATAATATTCATAAATAAATTTATCAATTTTAAGCAAAATATCTTTAGAAACATTAAATTTGTCTAATTTATTCAGATCAATTTTATCATACATTTTAATCAGTTTTAAAACCTTCGTATCCATTTTCACATTAGTACAATTTGAACATAAATATCCTGAATAATCAAGAGATAAATAAGTTATTTTATTAGAACCACAAATTGTACAATTATCTAAATGAAGTTTTAATCCTAAATATTTAAGCAATTGTACCTCAACTATATTTACAACCCCTAATGTATTAATTCCATTATCAATTTTTATTAAAGCAAGAAGCAATAAGTCAAAAATTTTAGAATTAGTATTTTGTTTATAAACTTGCATGCATAAATTAACAAGATAGGTACTTGCACTTATCTTAATTATATCTTTTAAAGTATTCTTAAAATTATTAATTAAATCAACACTTTTTAATGTAGAAATACTATCTTTTTCATAAATACAAAATTCTCCATATGTTAAAAAATTTGTACCATTAAAATTAATATTTTTTACATTTTTGGCACCCTTAGCAATTATACTATAAATACCATCTTGAGTTATTACTTCAATTATCTTACTAGTATCTTTATAATCTACTTCTTTAGTAACTATACCTTTAATTTTCTTAATCATAATCTTCAATAAGTTTGAATCTATATTCCTGAACACAATCAGGATATATATCTTTATCTACTTTCTCACAAAATAATTCAATAGGACGAGTCCATATTCTATGAATCCCATCTAATTGCTCATAAACAACCACTTCATTAAGCGGTTCTCCCTTAGGAGTAGTTGAATCACAAGCAATAAACAATACTCTAAAATATTTACCTAAAAAATGTCTATAAACCTTCCCCACTATTACTTCCATCATCATCTTCCTTACTTTTATATTTTAAATAATATTCTATCTTTCCTGTTTTTTTGAATAGAAGCCAATATAATTCTTTCATTTAATCACCTACTTAATTATGTAGAAAAAATTATTTTTTATTCTTTAAAATCATTAAACCCATACTCATTTAAATACTTTTCTTTTTCACGCCATTTTTTTACTGTTTTAACAAACAATTCTAAATAAACTTTTTTACCAATTAAATTTTCAATTTCAATTCTAGCAAGTGTTCCAATTTTTTTTATTTTTTCACCTTTAGCACCAATTACAATCTTTTTAAGAGATTCTCTATCGACAATAATTGATACTAATATATTATAACTATTATTATTCTTACTTATGCTATCTAAAACACAGGTAATTCCATGTGGAACTTCTTCGTGTGTATTTAAAAATACTTTTTCTCTAACTATTTCCGCAATTTGAAACTCAATAGATTTATTTGTTATATCATTTTTACCATAATATAAAATATTATCTGGCAAATATTTTTTTAATACATTAATAAGTTCTTTAACATTATTCTTCTTTAGAGCAGAAACAGGAACTATATCAGAAAAATTATATAGTTTATTGTAATCAGTTATTAATTTTATCAAATCCTCTTTTAGTATTTTATCTATTTTATTAATTACTAAAATAACTGGTTTGTTAACTTTTGATATTTCATTTATAACAAACTCATCACCTTTTCCAATACCTGATGTATCTACAACAAACATAATAAAATCAGTATCATTTATACTATAATAAGCTTGATTATTTAATGTTTTACCAAGTTTAGAATTAGGCTTATGAATTCCTGGTGTATCTACAAATATAATTTGTGTATCTTCTTCATTATAAATGCCTTGAATGATATTACGAGTTGTCTGAGGTTTATTAGAAGTAATAGCTACTTTTTTACCTATTATACTATTAATTAAAGTACTTTTTCCTACATTAGGTCTTCCTACAACACTTACAAATCCACTTTTCATAATAATAAATTACCTCTCTATTTTCAAATCACTTAAAATATTATCTTGCTTGTTAAACATGATTTTTTCATCTTCTTCTTTCATATGATCATATCCAAGTAGGTGTAGTATGCCATGCACAGTCAAAAAAGAGATTTCCCTAGTTTCACTATGACCATATTCTAACGCTTGAGATTTTACTCTATCAATAGATATATAAATATCCCCAAGTACTCTAATAGGAAGTTTTACAAATGTATCATCATCCTCTAGTGCAAAGGATATAACATCAGTTTCTCTATCTACACCCCTATATTTCCTATTAATCTTATGAATATATTCATTATCTACTATTATAATATTCAAAACAGCATTAGATACTTTTTCATATTCTAATGCATAATTAGCAACTTTATATAATAATTTTTCATCAATAGTCTCATTAGTACTATTAGTTATATTTATTTCATTCATAATAATCACATCATAATTATATTATAAATTACTTATTTTGTAAACTACATCAAATAAAAATGGCAATTAATTAAATTACCATTTTTATTATTTAATTTTTTCTTTATTACTATTAATACCATACTTATAGCATGCATAACTTAATACACTATCAAGCTCTTTTTTGGTTGTTTTATCATTCTCATAATATGCAGGAATTACTAAATCTTGATTATACATCTCATATCGCAATCTATTAAAATCAACTATATTATTTAATGTACAATTAGCTGTATATACTATATTTTTAGATACTTTATAGGAATAACCATTAGGCATTGCTTTATAATTATTATCACTATTATCCATATAAATAGCAATTAAATCATCGCTTTTATAAATACAAACCCTATTTGTTTTTTCCTTTAATCCATCATATCTAATCATATAACCATCTGGATTATATAAATATTTACTAAATAAATGTACACTATCATCAATAATACCAACAATTTTATCGTCAATACTATCTATAATTTCATCATACAAATCAAATGTTTGTATATAATCTTCATACTTGCTATGATCATAAGAATTATTATATATATTAATAATACTATACAAATTTAAAGTAGAAAATTTTAACGTGTAATAATACTTTTCTTTTTCAGAATTTGAAAGTTCATTATAAATTTCAATTAAATTCTTACTCTCTTTAAAAAGATCACATAAAGCATTATAAAGATTCCTTTTTTCACTTATTTCTAAACTTTGGTAATTAATAACTAACATTCTCATTTCATCAATACTATTACAATATTTAGTAATATAATCATTTAATTTATTGTCATAAGACTTTTCTTCACTATTACCACTTGCACTTATTTGCTTTTTTATTTTTTCTTTAACACCCAAATCAATTCCCAATTTTATTAAATCATCTATTTTTTCCTTTGCAAGTTTCTTATTATAATTTAATATTTCATTTTGAATTTTATCATTTACTTTTTTATATGTTTCAGAAATAGTTTGAAAAAATACATTTTTATCATCTTCATAAACCTTATTATTTGAAGATTCATCTATTTTATCTCCATTATCCATATTCTCTTCATCTCTTTTTAAATCTTCAATTTTATCTTTTACATACTTTTTTCCATAATTAAATATCTCTTGAAACTCTTGTTTTTCTTCGAAAGAAAATGCATTATTTTTAGCATCATCTACTATTTTTTTACTAACTCTTTTAAAATTATCAAAAAAATCTTTATTCATTTTTCCCTCCAATAAAACCTATTATATATAAAATAATACAAGTTTTCAATAAAAAACCATGATTAATTCATCATGATTTAAAATTTAGTTTTTTATGCCCAGAAAAATAAAAAGCAAAAATATCATTAATAATAATAGTAAAGTAATCATTTGCTTGCTTATCAAAATTTTTACTTTTTAATTCACTAATAATTGAACCATATAATTCTTTTAAATTATTCTTAGAAGTATTATTTATATTATTAAAACCTTTTAAATATTTTTTCATACTATTAACTTCATATTCTATTTTTTCATTTTCTAAATTTTCTATTTTTTCAAGAAGTTCATAAAGTTCAAAAGATATCTTATATGGGTAAACTTGTGTTGGATACTGTTTTTCATACATCTCCATATATCTTTTTAATTCATCCTTCGAATAGTTTTTTATACCTCTACTTTCTAAAGTATTGCATAAATCTGAATTCAAAATATAATCTTTTAAAGATATTTTATTTCCTCTAATTGAATTTTCAATTTGATATATACCATTTGTAATAGTTACCACAACTTCTGCTTTAGACATAAATTCAAAAACAAGTTTATCATATTGATTATCATATTCATTTTTTTTATTATAAATATTTAATATATCATTGCTGTTCATAAGCTATACCCTATTAATAAACATAAACATTAAAGCACATAAAATTCCTGCAAAAAAGCCAACTATGAGTGCTAGAGAAATTGCATTTGCAAAACCATTAGGATTATTAGGCTTAACAAGAACTTTCTGCATACCTTTTTCATTCTGGTTAATATTTTGATTTTCTTGTTGTTTTTGCATAATAATTGCTCTATTTTTTTCTCTTATATCTTTTGCAATATTTTTTTCTTTTTCACTTCTTTTATCAAAATAGTCTCTATTTGAAACATCTACTACTTTATACATCTCAATTCTATTCAAGACATCTAATCTAATCATATTCGTTTCATCAATTTTTTTTGAATCAATTATATCTTTCTCTCTTTTTGAATTATCTTTAGTCAATTTAATATATTCTAGTGACATAGTATTATAAACTTTACCATCTTTTGATTTATATGAAGTAACATAATCTGTAATTTCTTTTACTTCTAAAACTTTCTCTTTACATTCTTTAGTATATGGATCAAAGCTACGCTGAATAATTTTACCATTTTCATAAATAAATGGATATATTCCAACTGGAATATCATCAATTAATATTTCAAAACCATAATCTTGTTTATCTTTAGAATGATTTAAGCTATCCAATTCAGCCATATATAATCCTTTTTGTGTAAATATTTGTCTTAATGATGAAATATCTTTCATATCACAAATAGTATCTATATCACTATGCATTCTATTTGAATCTTCATTTAGAATAAAATAAGGAACCGTCCCACCAGCAAGAAATAATTTTATTTCCTCGTTAGTTAACATCATTATTTTTTTGAATGCTAATTTTATTTTTTCAAATGTATGATTTTTTATTTTATCTAATTTTATGTACTCTTCTATAGTTTTAGTAATTGTATTATCTACTTCTTTTATAATATCATCATACTCTTTTTCACTATCTTTATAATTTTCAATTATTTCATTAGCTTTATCACTAGGAAGAATACCAGGATATTTAATATTTAAATCTTCTGCCTTTTCTAGAACATAATTTTTTACTTTTTCATTTTTATACGCTTTTACACCTTTTTCAATTTTATCATCTATTTCTTTTATAATTTCATCATACTCTTTTTCACTATCTTTATAACTTGCAATTACATTATCTACCTTATCGCTTGGAGCAATACCTTCATATTTATTATTTAATTCTTCTGCTTTTTTCAAAATATAATCTTTTACCTTAATATTTTTATTATTCTTCTTATATTCTTCAACCATTTTTTTTGATAACTCATTAAAATCATTTACAAGAGTATCATATTCCATATCGCTATTTAAAAACTTATTTATAATCTCATTTGCTTGATCTTTTGAAACTATATTTTCATATTCTTTATTAAGTATTTCAACTTGCTCTAGTATATATTTGGTAATTTTTTCATTTTTTTCTTCAGTTAACATAATTCCTCCTACAATGTTGGTATCCTACTATAAGAATAGTATAACATATTTCCATAAAAAGAAAAAGACTGCTTTGCAATCTTTACAATAATTCATTTTTTATATTACTATTTTTTAAGGCATTAACTAATACATCAATATCATCTTTAGTATTATAAAAGTATAAACTAACGCGACAAGTATTTTTTATTTTTAACTCATCTTTTAATAGCTTTGCACAATGGTTTCCTGCTCTTACACATATATTATACTTATCTAAATAAATAGCTAAATCCTGTGGAAAAATATCGTTATAATTAAAAGTAATAATTCCTGATTTTGAATTTCTATTATATATTTCTATATTTTCTATTTTATCAAGTTTATCTAGTGCATAATCACGTAAATCTTTTTCATAATTATATATATTATCCATACCAATATCATTTAAATAATCTATTACTCTACCAAATCCTATAATAGATGCAATAGGTAATGTTCCAGCTTCTAATTTTGATGGTAAGCTTTTATACTTAACTATTTTATCAAATGTAAACGAAGCATTCATTCCTCCACCAAAACAAGTTGGATATAGATTATTTAATAATTCCTTTTTTCCATATAAAATTCCAAGTCCAGTAGGTCCACACATTTTATGAGCAGAAAAAGCAAGAAAATCAATATCTTCATCCACTACATCTATTTTCATATGTGGTACTGCTTGGGCACCATCCACTACTACAATTATTCCAAGTTTATGAGCATATTTAATTATTTCTTTAATAGGCCTAATATCCCCCACTACATTTGAAATATATGCAAGAGAAATTACTTTAGTTTTTTCAGTTATACATTTTTTAACATTATCCAATGTTACCTCATAATTTTCATTTAAAGGAATATAATTTATATCAATATTAATAGAAGTTGCTAATTCAAACCATGGGAGTATATTACTTGCATGCTCTGCTTTTGTAATTAAAACTTCATCATTATCTTTTAAATTATATTTAAAATATCCGAATACAATCTTGTTTAATGAATCAGTAGCATTATTTGTAAAAATTATCTCATCACTACTATCAGCATTAATAAAATTCTTTATTTTATTTCTAGTATTCAAAATTTCATCATCTACTTTAAGCGCAATTTTATAATCTCCTCTAGAGGCATTAGCACTATAATTATTATAATAATCACTTATAGCTTCAGAAAGCATTTTAGGCTTTAAAGTTGTAGCAGCATTATCAAGATAAACAACACTATTTAAAACATTAAAATCTTCGCGGTACATAAATCACCTCCAGTATTTTTTTATAGAATCCTTAATTTTTTTAGACAAAAAATCATCGTTTATTTTATTAAGTAAAAAGCCTTTTATCAAAAGTTTATAAGCTTCTTTTCTAGATATTCCCATAGTCTCTAAGTAGAACAATTCTTCGCTCTCAAAATCACCTATAAGTGCAGAATGATTAGCATCTACATTATCAGTGTCTATATAAAGTATTGGTCTAATTTCACACTTATTATTAGTTAAATTAATAATTCTGTTATATTGATTACATACACATTCAACAATATCCTTTTTTACACTGCTAGATATTTGAATATTTGTAATCCCTTTTAAGTTAATACAATTATTAATAATATTGCTATAAGTATTCTTATGATTATGAAATATTGCATAATCATAAGATTCTTTATTTTCTCCAATACTTTTTAAAACATATTCAATTCTAGAATTATATCCATTTAAATTTACTTCAACCATCTCATTGATTGATAATACATCATTATATTTAAATACATTAACTTGACTATTTTCTTTAATAAGATAATTATACTTTATCTTTGATTTATCACCTTTCATATAAATGTATATGTTTGAATTACAATTATCTTCAACATTAATATCAATTTTTAATTTTGTTAAAAACTTATTGTCAATATTTAAAATAATATTACTACTATTAAGTATATTAATGGTAATTTTATTTATATCAAATAAATCTCTTTTTGTATATTCACAAACTTCAATACAATCACTAATTTTTTTTGATTTTATTTTATCATTAACTATATTTATCTTATTCATTATTTATCATTTCCTTAACGGCACATGTTCCAATTGTTTCTTTTAAATTTTCACTTGTATACTTACTGTAACCATCTTTTTCAATTTCTCTTACTAATGAATAATCACCAGTTTTTACAATTTTTCCTGATACCATTATATGAACAAAATTAGGTTTAATATAATCTAATAATCTTTGATAATGTGTAACCAATAAAATTCCTGGATTTTCCCTTTTATAATAATCGTAAATTTCATTACCCACTACTTTCAAACTATCAACATCAAGACCTGAATCAATTTCATCAAGTAAAACCATAGTTGGTTTTAAAATATTCATCTGTAGAATTTCATTTTTTTTACGTTCTCCACCACTAAAGCCAAGATTAACTCCTCTATGAATCATATCTTTATTCATGTTTAACTTTTCCACTGTTGATTCTAAACTATTAATAAAATCATATAATTTAAAATTACTCCCTAACTTCGAATGAAGTGCAGTACGTAACATATCAGCATTTGTAACACCATTAATCTCAAGAGGCATTTGCATACCTAAAAAAATCCCCAATAAAGCACGCTTATCAGTAGTTAAATCATTAAGTAATGTATCATTATAATAAATATTACCCTCTAAAATTTCATAATCAGGATGTCCCATAATAACTTTTGACAAAGTTGATTTACCAACACCATTTGGTCCCATTATTACGTGAATCTCACCTGATTTTATCTCTATATTAAAGCCATCTAATATTAATTTATCAGCAACTTTTACTTTTAAATTTTCAATTTTTAATTTATTCATAATAAATCACCAAAATAATTATACTAAAATTTAATTAAAATTAAAAGATTATTGATAATATTTTATATGATAAAAAAATTAAATATATTGTATAAAACTATAGAAATTCTACAATATATATTAGAATATTCGCAGATATTCACATAAAAAGGGTTTTACTCTTTTTATTTTTTTGATAAAATGATTGTGGAGATGATTATATGGATTGTTTATTTTGTAAAATAATTAACGGAGATATTCCAAGTTATAAAATTTATGAAGATGATATTGTTTTATGTTTTTTAGATATAAATCCTGATTCTAATGGTCATACATTATTAATACCTAAAAAGCATTATTTAGATATTGATGATATACCACTTGATACTCTAACTCATATTTTTAAAATCGCTAAAAAATTAAAATTAGAATTAGAAGAAAAATTACAATGTGATGGTGTTACTTTTGTTCAAAATAATGGACAAATACAAGAAGTAAAACATTTTCACTTGCATTTAAAACCATATTACAAAAATAATAAAATTAAAAAAGCAAGTGAAATATATGAATTATTAAAAAAATAGATTTAAAAATCTATTTTATTTTTTTCGAATAATCTGAATTAGATTCTTCCAATATAAACGATTCAACAGAATAATCTTTTAATTGTTTCAAAAGCAAATAATTTTTCTTATTTATATGTTTTTCTATACGAATAGTTAAATCTCTAAGATGAGTATCAAAATAAGTACTATAATAAAATCCTTTATTTTCTCTATCATAAAACCTATTAGTAAATCTAAACATATCACAGTACATTATACTTTTTATATCATTAAAATTTAATATAAAACCTTCATCATTAGTATATTTATTATATATTTCTAATGCTTTATTATCTATTCTATATGCATTAAGTAAGAAAATTTTCTTTCTAGCATTCATATCGCCACTATAAGCACTATTAATTAATTTATTCTGTTCTTCTTTTAATTTCAAAAACTTATAATAATTTACAAATTTATACATTTTCTCGTGAATATATTTAGAAGGATTATAATATTTTTCTCCTTCTTCTATATAACTAGATAAAATTTCTTTTAATTTTTCTTCTATAAGCCTTTTTTCTATTCCTTGATTATTTTCAAACACATTTAAAACAATATAGTAATAATGATAATACATTATATTTAATATTTCTTCTCCATATTTATCATAATTACTTTTAATTGTATTATAATTCATTTTCATATAAATTCTCCTCAAAACAATTCATATTATATCAAACATGAAAAAAAATACAAATTAATGTATTTTTTTATTTTATAGCTGCTTTTCTAGATAAATTAAGTCTTCCACGCTTGTCATATCCTAAACATTTTACAATCATTTCATCACCAACGTTTGCTATATCAGTAACTTTTTCTACTCTCTTTACATCAAGTTCAGAAATATGTACTAATCCATCACAACCTGGCCACAATTCTACAAAACATCCAGAATCAATAACCTTTACAACTTTTCCTTTATATATAACTCCTTCTTCTGGAACTCTTACTACATCTTTAATCATTTTAGCAGTTTTTTCAATTACTTCTTTATCAGTATGATAAATAATTACTTTACCATCATCTTCTAAATCTACTTTAACAGCATTTATATCATTAACACTAATAACACCTGATGCATCTTGAATA
This sequence comes from uncultured Caryophanales bacterium, assembly GCA_946414975.1. Next base: position 14,827 of record CAMKQS010000032.1, read on the forward strand.
ATTTTAGTAATAGTATCTCCACCCTTACCAATAATATCTTTAATCTTTTCAGGATCTACCATAAATGTTAATGTCTTAGGAGCATATTTTGAAACTTCTTTACGAGGTTCTTTAATAGTATTTAACATTACATCTAATACTTTCATTCTAGCTTCTTTTGCATTAGCAAGCGCTTCAGCAAGTATTTCTTTAGTAATACCTTTTATTTTAATATCCATTTGAAGTGCACATATACCATCGCGAGTACCTGCAACTTTAAAATCCATATCTCCCAAATGATCTTCCATACCTTGAATATCTGTTAATATTGTATATTCATCACCATATGTAATCAATCCCATAGCAATTCCAGCAACAGGACTCTTTATAGGTACTCCTGCAGCCATTAAGCTCATACATCCTGCACAAATACTTGCTTGAGATGATGAACCATTAGATTCAAGTATTTCTGATACAACACGAATTGTGTATGGAAATTCTTCTTCCGATGGAATTACTTGAGCTAACGCCCTCTCTCCAAGTGCACCATGTCCTATTTCACGTCTACCTGGAGCACCGTATCTTCCAGTTTCACCAACAGAGAACTGTGGAAAATTATAGTGTAACATAAATCTTTTTTCAGTTTCTAAATCAAGTCCATCCAATATTTGATGTTCTCCAAGTGCACCTAATGTAGTTACAGATAAACTCTGTGTCTCACCACGAGTAAAAAGTGCTGAACCATGTGTACGTGGAAGTAAATCTACATCAGCCGAAAGAGGTCTAATCTCAGTCATTTCTCTACCATCTGCACGTAATTTTTCTTTAACCACAATTGATCTAAATATTTCATACTCAATTTCTTCAAGAACAAGTTTAACTTTTGTAATCTCTTCTTTTTTCTCTTCGTCATCAAGATCATTGTATTTTTCTTCATACTCTAAAACAATATTCTCTTTAATTTCATCAAGCTTATTATATTTTTCAAGTTTATCTTTAATACGTAAAGCACTATCAATATCACTTTTACATTTTTCTTCTACTTCAACTTTTAAATCATCAGAAATTTCAAGAGCTTCATACTCCATCTTTTCTTCTCCAATATCGTCGATAATTTCCTTTTGAAATTTGTTTAATTCCTTTATTGCATCAAATCCAAACATTAATGCATCAAGCATATCACCTTCACTAACTTCTTTAGCTCCAGCTTCAACCATGTTAATTGCATCAATTGAACCTGCTACAGTAAGATCTATATCAGAATTTTCTGATTGTTCTACCGTTGGATTAATTATTAAATTTCCATCAACTCTACCAACTTTAACTCCAGCAATTGGGCCATCAAATGGAATTTTAGAAATTGATGTTGCTAAAGATGAAGCAAACATAGCTGTCATTTCTGGTGAATTATCAGGATCAACACTTAAAATTGTATTTACAATTTGTACTTCATTTCTAAAATTATCAGGGAACATTGGACGCATTGGTCTATCAATCATTCTAGCAGCCAATGTTGCAGCTTCAGTAGGACGTCCTTCCCTTTTTATAAATCCACCTGGAATTTTTCCAACCGAATATAATTTTTCTTGATATAAAACCATAAGTGGAAAAAAATCAGATAAAACATT
>CAMKQS010000033.1 GCA_946414975.1 uncultured Caryophanales bacterium
TTAATAGCCTCCATCAATAGTTACTATTTCGCCATTTATATAACTAGCATTATCACTTGCTAAATAATATATTGTTTTAGCAATTTCACTAGGGTTTGCAAATCTTTCTAAATATATTTTTGCATTTTCTTCTTCTATGTAATCTTTAGGCAAGTCTTTATTCATATCAGTATCAGCCCAACCAATAGCAATAGCATTAACTCTTATATTAGGTTTGAATTGAAATGCTAAATCTCTTGTAAGGCTTTGTAATCCTATTTTTGATACATTATAATCTAAACATTCAGGCGATATTGTTTTTGTTCCATTTGTTGAGGAAACATTAACAATAGCACTACCATTTTTCATATATTTTGCAACTTCTCTTGAAACAATAAATGCACCTATAACATTTGTCTTTAATGTTTTTTCAAATTCATCTATTGTAATATCTTCGAAGTTTCTATCAAAAACTATTCCAGCATTATTAACTAAAACATCAATAGACCCAAATTCTTTTATTATAGTTGAAATCATTTCTTTAACTTCAACTTCATTTGATACATCTGCTTTTATAGTCAATGCTTTTATGCCATATTCCTTTTCTACATATTCTTTTAGTTGCAAAGCCTCATTTTCGCTATTGTTATAATTTATAACAACATTATAACCATTACTTGCGAATTCTATTATAGTGGCTTTACCAATACCTCTAGAGCTTCCTGTTACTAATACAACTTTATTCATTTCTTCCTCCTAAATAATATTTATACTTTCTAAATCATTTGGAACAATTACTTTACCATTAAAGTTTTCTTGTGCCTCTTTAGTATATAATTCTTTTCTATTATCATTATGACTATCTTCAGTATGATAAAGTATTAAATTCTTAACACCTAAATCATTCATAGCACTACTTGCACTTTTTGCAGTGGAATGATGTTTTTCATAGGCATGAAATATATTTTCTTCTTCATCTAAACAAAAAGCCTCGTGAGTTACATAATCAGCATTTTTAACTCTATCATATAACATAGGGTTTAAGGTTTCATCTCCTAAAAATACAAATCTTTTATTGTTTATTAGTGCCTCAAAACCATATTGTTTTGTTCCTTTTGCTTTTATATCAAAGAACTCATATTCTATATTGCAAATATTATATTTGTCGCCATCATTTAAGATTATAAAGTTTGTTATAGAATAAATGGCATCCATTAACTTTTGTGGCAATATATGTTTAGATACTTCTTTAATTGCCTCATAAACTACATCATTGCAATATATATTTATTTTTTCAGTTAATTGTCCGTGCATTGCAAGTCTGCTTATCTTTTTAAAAATCCAAAACAACCCTAAAATATGGTCGGTATGACTATGCGAAATAAATATATTTTTTAAATCTGTTAATTCTATACCAACTTCTTTAAGTCTTTTAATTATTTCAATACTTCCACCTGTATCAACTAATAAATTACCTTTTTCATTTTGAATTACAAAACAAGTATTGTATAAATCTAATGTTTCACCATTTCCTGTTCCAAGCATTGTTATTTTATTCATTTGTTTTCCTCCATTTTATTATATTAAATCTCTCAATATTTCAGTTATATTCTTCATATCTTTTTCACTAGACATAATTGTAATTAACAAGTTTTTGTCTTTATTCAAGATTATATATTGTCCATTTGAGCCATCTCTAAATACATAACCATCTCTTGAAATGAATGTAAAATAGCCACCACCAATTTTAGGCAAAACTCTTTCTTGCTTATATAGGTTTGGTGTTTCTACTTGTAATGTTATCATATCTTTAAGCCATTGTTGAGGTATAATTTGTTCTTCATTATATTTACCATTATTAAGTAGTAATTGTGCTATTTTATGAAAGTCTGTATGTTTTAAATATAACCCTGTTGCAGCCATACAATACTTTCCATAATTTCCCCATTGATATTCCTTTATTCCCAATTTTTCAAAAATGTTTTCTCTTACAAAATCTGATAAGTTAATATTAAAACATTCCTCAAATAAAACTGATATTATAAATGGTTCTACATTATTATAAGCATATCTTGTTCCTACATCATAAGGCATATCATAATTAAGAGCATATTCTAAAACTTTTTCCTTATCAATATTCATCAAGCATTTCTCATTAAACATTTGACTTTCATAGCCTGTTCTATGAGTTAATAAATCTTTAATAGTCCATTGCTTGATTTTTTCTATGTTTTCGGTATTTGTTATATTAACTAGTTTTTCTAGAACTGAATACACCTTTGTATCTAAAGTTAATGGTTCGCCATTCACTAACATTTTTCTATCAATAGCAATGCCTACAGCCATAGCAACTAATAACTTCGCACAACTTCTTAATTCGTGTAAAGCATCATCACTGTAGAATACTTTTTCTATCTTATTATTCTGTTCTAAAAAGATACTATCTATTTTTAAACTATCTAATTTACTAGATAAGTCTATAACATTCTTTTTTATATCTTCTATATTTATCATAGACACTCTCGCTTTCTTAAGTAAATCGCCAAAATAATTATACCAAAAAATACACAAAAATTGTAGTAAATACCTCAAATTGCTACTAAATATATGAGGGGGTGGTAATATCAAAGACTTAATACCTTTAAAGGTTGCTTGTAAAAAGTTAGGTATATCGTATAAAACTCTATATAGTTGGGTTAAAAATAACGAGGTGTCTTATACTCTAATTGGCAATAGATATTATCTATCAAGTGAGCAACTTAACTCACTTGTTTTTGTTTATACAAAAGACTATACACAAGCCACCAAATAATATTAAAATTCAAATGAAAAAAAATATAAGGAGGTGCTAACATCTACAAGATATATGAAAACAAATACTTTAACAACTTACTTTTAAACATAATAAAAGTTAGGAATAGTGAGAACTATATCATAGACAAAGATGAGTATTATTTAAGACTTAATAATGCTAATAAGCAATATGACAATCCAATTACTACATTTAAAGTTATGCTTTATCTATGTAGTCTTATAACTGAATGTGGTCTTTGTGAAAATACATTTACTATAACTAAAACTGACATATTAGATAAATTAAGTATTAGTGATATAAGGTGCTTTGAATATTCGCTTATTTACTTGTCATCTATTAGTTTTGATTATAAAGTTCATAGTAGTTGGTATAGTTGCAATATACTTGCCTCATATAAGCATTTTAAGGGCTATTTTAAGATAGTTTTTAGTGATGACTTTATATCTTTATTAGATAGGACTAAACAATTCTATCAAGTGCCTAATAAGGTATTAAATAGTGATATAAGATATTATAGGCATAGTGTTTTTATTGCTAACTATATATTGCTACACAAAAGGCGAAATAAGGGCAAGAAAACCGAGAATGTTATATCGGTTAAAGAGTTAATCAAGAATTGTCCTTTACTACCTTTATATGATGAATTAGATAAAGAACAAAGACAAGTATATAGGTCTATCATAAAGCCTTTTGATACTAACCTTAAAAATGCTTGTATGTTTTTAGGACTTAACTATACATATGATAACCCACCAAAGACTTATATAGATTTTACAAGGTCTAAAATAATCTTTAGTTAGTAGGAATAAGCCTATTACAATGTAGATATAAACTATTTATATTGTAGGTTAAGTTTTTACAAAGTCTTTATTTATAATGTTTTGTAAGCCTCGCTTTCTTCTAATAATATTAAATATAATAAATAATACCACCAACTCTAAAAGGAGTGGTGGTGTATGGAGGCAGTTTTAATGAATAACGAGATTAAAAATACAACTGACATACTACAAGAGTATATTAACTATATTAAAGATGATACCAAGATTAAGAGAATACCAACTTGCTTTAATAGACTTGATAATATATTAAGTGGAGGATTACCAAATGGCTTAATAACTATAGGTGCTATACCAAGTTTAGGTAAGACAACTTTTATATTACAACTTGCTGATAATATATCAGCTTTAGATAACACAAAGGTTTTATTCTTTTCTTTGGAAATGTCAAAGTTTGACTTAATATCTAAAAGTTTAAGCAGAATATCTTATATAGATGATGAGTTATCAAGTTATACTTATGATGACTTGCTATCTAATAAAGATAATATAGACTATCAAAAACTATTTGAGAAATACACACCTATTGCCGACAACTTATACATCATTGATAACATATATGATTTGAGAAGTATTGAAAGTTGTATTGCAGAGTTTAGAGAAAATAACCAAAGTCATAATATAGTTGTTATCATAGATTATTTACAATATATCTTATGTGGTAATAATGGCAATGATAAGCAAGTTATAGATACCATAACCAAAAGACTTAAAGAGTTAAGCAAAATCTTAACTCACTTAAATCATTTACTTTTTTTGTTTCTTTTTTCATTTTTCCTCTTTCCTTAACTTTTTTAGTTAGAAGATTATTTTTGAAACACTTTTCTTATACCCAAAAATTTACTAGCAATAAGTCTTTTAAAAATGTTCGCCCTAAATCTTCGCCATAAAATATAGTAAATTATGATAAATTGTGATAATGTGTAAAATCTTCTAAAACTACAGGAAAAACAAAATTTTAGTAAAAAATGTGGCGAACTTTATGAAAAAAAGTCTTAACTTCCACTTTGGGAAACCAAGACTTTACCTTTTAAAATGGCGGAGTGGGAGGGATTTGAACCCTCGCACCAGTTGCCCGGTCTACACCCTTAGCAGGGGCGCCTCTTCAGCCTCTTGAGTACCACTCCATCTGGCTACATATAGAATTATAGCACATTTATTTAGTTATGACAATAATTTTTTTATTAAAACAAAAAAAAGAATAGTATAATTAACCATTCTTTCTTTTTAATTTTACTAATAAAATATATGATACAAATGTAAATAATACAGCTGATACTACAAATATCAATACATATTTAACAATTGAATCTACTGTATATGGATTATTTGAATCCTTCTTTATACTTTCAAATACTGTTGTTAATTCTATATTATTTTTAACTTTATAATTATTATCAAGCAAATTACCATCTTTATCTTTTAAACCTACAAATTTGTATCCATCTTTATTAGTATTAATACTTTTTAATATATCTTCATAAGAAGTACCATATGCAAAACTATAATCTTTATCATCAATTTTAACATTATATGTTTTTAAACTGAATGATATTACTACATTAGTATCCTTTTTAATATTTTTGATAGTTAATACGCCATTTGTTAATTGATACTCAACTCCATCAACTAACACTTTATTTACTTTATAACCTTCATTTGCTTTTATCTTTAAATTATAGTCATCATCATATTCTACTGTTACTGGTGATAATACTTCTCCATCTTCCATTGTAGATATAGTACCATTTTCTCCTACTTGAAATGTAATCTTATATGTAAGTTTACTATAATTTCCAGTTAATTCATTATTTTCTGTTACAACAAAATTATCATCTAATCTTACATTATTTTTATCAGTAATATAATTTAATTTATATCCTGTTTTACTTGTATCAATAATGTTTAAAAGCTGACTATATGTTGTTCCATATTCAACTGTATATTCATCAGTTCCATACTTAATTGTAAATGTTTTAATACTGAAAGAAATCGTAACATCAGTATCTTTTCTAACATTTTCTATAGTTAATACACCATTTGTTAATTGATATTCTACTCCATCTACTAATATTTTATTTACTTTATAACCTTCATTAGCGATAACTTTTAAAGAATAATCATCATCATATTCTACTGTTACTGGAGATAATATTTCTCCATCATTCATTGTAGATATAGTACCATTTTCTCCTACTTGGAATGTAATTCTATATTTATTTTTCTCAAAAACACCTGTAACATATACTCCTACCATACTATCAGTTGATTGAAAAGAATATGTATATGTTTGATTATTAATATCAATATCTGTATAATCTCCTAATACTGGTTGATTATTTACATCATAAGAAACAATTTTACTTACTCTTATACTTTTTAATCTATATCCTGTATTTGGATTAGCATTAATAGTAATACTTGTATCACTATTAGCATTATAACTTGCACTAATTGTTCCACCAGTTATACTACTATCAACTACTATATCTTTTCTTTTTTCAAGTTGATTAAGTGCTAAAGCAAGTTCATTATACTTATCAACATAAAATGCTGAATATCTATTTTCACTATCAGAATAATTTATAATTAATTTATCTAAAATATCATTTGAATCATTAAGCTTAGATACATAGTATGCTCCTAAATTATAATTGTTATAATTATCTAAAGTTACATCACTTGGAGAAACTTTATCACCTATTACTTCTTTTACTCTATTATATGATTCAATTGTATATTGATTTTTATCTAGTGAATCAGCAACATTTACTAGTTCAACAAGCTTACTTGTATCATATACATACCAAGCACCAACATACTTATTATCATTATTTTTTCCACTTTCATCAAATTTATATAACAGTGCATTTATTATTCCTTTGGAATCATTAATTGTATTTAAATCTACTGTTTGTTTTGAATTACCATTAAATATTGCATAATCATATCTTACATTATCAGATGCATTATGCGTATAACAATATATTTGATCATTTTCTTGTGTCATTGTAATACCAGGCCAAGCCTGTAAAGCTCTATCTGAATCAAATGTACTCCATATATATAAATTATGTTCAGTTGTTAAAAGGGGTGACTTTACACAAACTTTAAAATTATTTCTAAGCGAATACAAACGCACTTCTGTAGTTTCATAATTATACGCACTAACTTTTCCAACAAAAAACATTAATGCTATAAAAAGGAAACTTATAATTAACTTCTTCTTTCTCATTTTTTCTACACCATCCTACTTTATTAGTATATCACATTTTTTTTATTTATACAATCATTTTTAATGCACATACTATATTTAATCATTTTTAATGCACATACTATATTTAATCATTTTTAATGCACATACTATATTTAAACAGTCATTTCATGTTTTAGTTTTTGTAAAATCTTTTTTTCTTTTCTAGATACTTGCACCTGTGACATATTCATTAAATTTGATGTTTCCGTTTGTGTATAATCATTTATATATCGATTATTTATAAGTTCTCTATCATTTTCACTTAATTTAAGCATACTTTCTTTTAAAAGAATTAAATCATCTATATTATTACTTCTACCTATTACTTCCTGTAATGTACAATTAGCATCATCTAATATAGGTTCATCAATACTCATAATTACATTATTACTCATAATCGCTTCACTAATAGTATACTCATCTTCATTTAAATAATTAGCTATATCTTTAATAGATGGTGTTCTCATTAGCTTTTGACTTAAAATTACATATGCTTTTTCTATTAACAAATTAATTTTACTTATACTTCTACTAACTTTATATCCTCTATCTTCCCTTATTACTTTCTTCATTTCTCCAACAATATATGTATATGCATAAGTTGAAAATTTACAATTCAGACTAGGATCAAAATTATTAAATGCTTTTATAATTCCAAGATATCCTGCTTGATATAAATCTTCCTTATTTCGATAATTAGTAAAAGATGAAGCAATTGCATAAACTAATCTTTGATTATCATTAATAGCTTTTTCAATATTCATAATTTTATCCTTTCATTAAATTCATTGCACATAATTCATCATTAATCTCTGCAATATATTTAAAAACATGATTATATTTCAAATATTTCTTAACATTTTCATTTTCACCACATATAAATATATTCCCATCATTTTTTTTAACTAATTCATAATTATATAAAAGTGAATTAATTCCTTTAAAATCAATTTTTTTCATTTTTTTAACATTAAAAACTACATTTCTAATCCCTGCTCTATAAATAAGATTTGTAACCTTCCTATTCATTACATCAACATTTTTATTAATAAGATTACCATTTAATCTTACGAAAAGTATTCCATTTCTATATTCCGTATATATTCTCAAAATTATCACCTTCTAATATATTTAGATTATTATTTTTATTTTTATACATAATCGACAAAATAAGATATAAAAATAAGAAGTATTATTTCATACTTCTTATTTGCCAATATTTTTCTATTTCAACTTTATTTTCTTTTTGAAATTCATCAATAAAACTCTTTTTTATTCTTTTTATTTTTCTTTCTAACTTTTTTTTTGAATTATTTAATTCATGATAATGAATTGAATTTCTATAAAGTTTCATTTGCGACTCAATTAAATCTTTCTCTTTATTTAAATTGTTTATTTGAATCATCATATAAGTCATATCTTTTGTTAAAGTAAATTTTAATTTGTTAATATCATTACACATTTTTCCTCCATGCTGACTTATCTTCTTCCTACAAATTAATTTTATAATAATATTATAAGCATGTCAATTATCAATTTCTGTCGAATTTCGAAATAACTAACTATATTAAATTATTAATTTTTAAATATGAATATCAAAAAGAAAAAAACTAATCATTAGTTTTTCCTATTTCTAAAGTATCACTGGTTGCGAAAAATTTTCTAACTTCTTGTGCGATTTTCTTAGTAACATCTGGGTTTTTCTTTAACCATTCTTTAGTATTCTCTTTTCCTTGTCCAATCTTTTCGCCATTATAAGAATACCAAGCACCACTTTTTTCAATAACATTTGCTTGGGCACCTAAATCTACAAGTTCTCCATATTTTGAAATACCTGTTCCATACATAATATCGACAGAACAACTTTTAAAAGGTGGTGCCATTTTATTTTTTACTACTTTTATATTTGCCTTATTACCAATTATATCTGTTCCAAGCTTAATTTGCTCACCACGTCTAATTTCTAAACGTACAGAAGAATAAAACTTTAAAGCTCTACCTCCAGGAGTAACCTCAGGATTTCCAAACATAACTCCTACTTTCTCACGTAACTGATTAATAAATATAGCAACAGTATTTGTCTTATTAATAATACCTGATAATTTTCTTAATGCTTGTGACATTAATCTTGCTTGAAGACCAACATGACTATCACCCATCTCACCTTCAATTTCAGCTTGTGGAACTAGTGCTGCAACACTATCTATAACAATAATACTAATAGCACCACTTCTAACAAGTGCTTCACAAATTTCTAGTGCCTGTTCACCATTATCTGGTTGTGATAAAAGCAAATCATTAATATTAACTCCCAATTTTGATGCATATACAGGATCTAATGCATGTTCTGCATCGATAAATGCTGCTCTACCACCATTCTTCTGAGCCTCTGCTATAGCATGAAGTGCAAATGTTGTTTTACCACTTGACTCAGGGCCATATATTTCTATTATTCTCCCCTTTGGATATCCTCCTATACCTAAAGCTGTATCTAAAGTTATTGAGCCACTTGATATTACTTCAACTTTTTGGTTAGCATGCTCTCCTAATTTCATAACCGCACCTTTACCAAATTGTTTCTCAATATCCTTCATTACTTGTTCTAATGTTTTGTCAGCTTCTTTTGACATAATTGTATTCCTCCTTATTAGCTAAGCTCATTATATAATAATAAAATTTTGTTGTCAATACTTTTACCGAACATTTGTATGTTTTTAACTGTTTTATTATTTTTTCATAAATAAAAAAAGTACATATCAGTACTTTAATTACTATCATCTTCTTTATTCTCTTTTACATTTTCTACAACTTCATTATCTTTTTCAGTCTTACTTTTTTCACTAACTTTACCAATCTTTAATTTTATTTTTTTAATATTACTTATTTTAGTTCCTGCTTTATAACTTTGATATAAAACTACTTCTTCTTCATTATCCACATACTCAATTTCATACTGAATATCATAATCATCTAGAATAGAAATAGCAGCATCTTCACTCATATTTAATAAATTAGGTAAATATTCAACTTCAACTCCAACTGTCAAGATAATACTACTACCATTTGTAACATATGTGCCACTTTTCTTATTTTGACTAAGTACTATATCTAAATCTCCCTCTACCTCTTTTTTTAATACTTTTAAATTACTATTTTCTAACTCCTGCTTTGCTTCAATATAATTCATACCAACAACATCTGGGACTAATACGGTCTTTTTAGAAAAAATATATAATCCCATAATAGAACTAACACCTATAAGTACCAAAACAACTAATATTAATAAAAAGAACATAAATTTTTGGAAAAAAGTCATTTTTCTTACTACTTGTACTTTCTCAACATATTTAACATTATCTTTATTTTTCTTATCCTTTTTACTCTTATTTTTTACTATACTTTTATTTACTATTTTCTTATTATTATAATTCTTTGTAACATTTTTTATCTTTTTTTCATTAGTATTAATATCTTTATTATTATTCAAATATCCTTCTACTAAACTATATCCACATTTTTTACAAAATAGAGAATCTTTACTATTTTCTGTACCACAATTTGTACAATGCATAATAATCCCTCCCCACAAAATTATAACACTTTTTTGATATTTAAAAAAATTCTCAACAAATGAGAATTATTTTATCTTTTTATACTCCTTTATTACAGGCTGTATCTGATTACTATTTAAAGCATGTTCTATAGTAGGTAGTAACATATCATAATGGGCAATTAAAGAATTTGGTTTATCCTTATAATTATCTTGTCCAAATGGTACAAAATATACATTTTTATTATTATATAGCTTCATAATATTTTCACCACTTAAACCAAGTCCATCATTAGTAGATACTGCAATAACTATAGGCTTATTATTACGCATAGTTGCTTTTACTGCTAAATTAACTGGATTATCAGTAATACCATTTGCCATCTTACCCAAAAAATCACCTGTAGCTGGCATAACTACCATTACATCCATTTTATTTTTAGGTCCAAATGTTTCAGCATCCACTATATTAGAAGCAACATTATGTTCACATATTTTCTCTAATTTATCTATAAAATCTTTTGATTTACCAAATCTGGTATCATATTTTACTATATTTTCTGATACTATAGGATATATATCATAACCTAAAGTTTTTAAACTAGCAACTACAGTTAAAACTTTATCTAAAGTACAAAAAGATGAAGTGATTGCAAAACCTATTTTCATAAGTCCTCCTAAAATTTTTTAAGAAGTATTTTCCCAGCTCTTTTTGGATCATACTTACTAGGTATTTGAGAATAAAGTTCATATTTAAAAGAATAATTATTAATATCTTCTTTATTAATTGCATAAGGATATGAAGCAACATCTAAAAAATAGCACTTTATTTCATGTAATATAGAATCTGGAATAATATGAGAAGGTACAGTATTAATTATAATATCACTATTTGAAAATATTTTTTTCATATCTTCATAATTGTCTGTTTTAAAACTATTTTTTATATTAACATTTCTATTAACACCAACATAAACATTATATTTATCTTTTATTTTATCATATAAAATAGATCCTATATTTCCATAACCTAATATGCATACATTCTTAATATTAATATTACTAATTTTATCTATAATGCCATCTACAGTAATTTTAGTGTTTTCTAAAACTATGTCACTATCAGATAAAAAGCTTATAACATTCCCCTTTAAATTACCTTTTAATCCTGTATATATAATTCCTTTAAAACTATCAAAAAAATTACTAGGTAACGTAAATACATCCACTTTATTGTTTTTAAATCCACTCATAGGAAGTACAATAATATCATACTTATTTATATTACTAATATCTCCTATTTTTATATCTTTTCTATATCCATATCCTAAACCATATATATCATACTTATTTTTTAAATTATCAATTAAAATATCATAGCGATTATCCTTACCAAAAAACAATATTTTCATAACACACCTCACTTTATAATATTTAAAAAAATATTTTATGTGACAACATTTAAACTATATCATATGTTATTATAGGTGATATTATGTGTGCGATATTAGGAGTATTAAATAGTAATATAGATAATAACTTATTCAAAGAAATGCTTGATATTATGAATAATAGAGGCAAAGATTCAACTGGATACTATTTTAGTAAAAATGTATCATTAGGTCATAAAAGATTAGCAATTAGAGATTTAAAAAATGGAAGTCAACCCATGTTTTTTAAAAATTATATAATTGTTTATAATGGCGAAGTATATAATTCTGAAGAAATTAAAAATGATCTTTTAAATAAAGGTTATACATTTTCAACAACTAGCGATACAGAAGTAATATTAAAAGGTTACGCAGAATACAAAAAGAAAATAATTAATAAACTAGAAGGTATTTTTGCATTTGCAATATATAATAAAAAAACAAAAGAATTATTTTTAGCACGCGATAGATTTGGTGTAAAACCAGTATTTTATTCTAAAATAAAGAAAAAGTTTATATTTTCATCTATGATTAGACCTATTTTAAAAAGTAATTTAGTAAAGCCAATATTAACAAAAAAAGAACTAGCTAATTTATTAGCACTCGGTCCATCTAGAAAAAGTGGTAGTGGTATTTTTAAGGATATATATGAATTAAGACCAGCTCATTATCTAGTCTATAAAAAAGGACATATAAAAATAAAAAGATATTGGAAATTAAAAAGTAAGAAGTGTAACGATACTTTTGATGAAGCAAAAGATAAAGTATATAATTTAGTTACAAGTTCCATAAAAAGACAAATGGTATCAGATACAAAGATTGCAACATTACTATCAGGTGGACTAGATTCTAGTATAATTAGTGCGATATGTGCGATAAATTCAAAAGATAAACTTACAACATATTCAATTGATTATGAAGATAATAACAAATACTTTAAAAAGAATAACTTTACTGTATCAGAAGATAAAAAATATATAGATTTAATGAGTAAGACATTTAATACAAATCACAAATATAAAACTATTAATCAAAAAGATGTTGTAAAACTACTTGAAGATACTTTATTTTTAAGAGACTATCCAGGAATGACAGATATTGATTCATCTCTATACTGGTTTTCTAAAGAAATAGCAAAAGATTATAAAGTTATATTAAGTGGAGAAGTTGCAGATGAAATATTTGGTGGATATCCATGGTTTTATAAAGATGAATTAAATAATTTATTTCCTTGGATAAATAATATAGAATATAGGCAAAAGTTAATTAATAAAAATATTAAGATTAATTTAGAAAAAACTATAAAAAAAGAATATAAAAGAATGATTAAAGAACTAAATAGAAAAGATAGAAAAGATAAATATAAAAGATTGTTTTATATAAATATGACACATTTTATGACTACCCTACTTGATAGAAAAGATAGAATGACTATGGGTGCTACTATTGAAGCAAGAGTACCATTTGCTGATACTAAATTAATTGAATACTTATGGAATTTACCTTTTAATTATAAATATAGAAATAATCAAGAAAAATATTTACTTAGGGAAGCCTTTAAAGGCATACTACCTGATGAAATATTATATAGAAAGAAAAATCCATATCCTAAAACTCATCATCCATACTTTTTAAATGAAGTAAAAAAATTACTTAAAAGTAGATTAAAAAGCAACAATTTAAGTAAAATATTTAATATAGATGAAATTAACAAATTACTAGAATCTAATGATGATTACAATATTCCATGGTTTGGACAGTTAATGACCAAACCACAGTTAATTGCTTATTTATACCAATTTGATTTATGGATAGAAAAATATAATATAGAAATTATTTTATAAAAAAAACAGGAAAACCTGTTTTATTTTGCCATTAAATCACATATTAAATTACTTATTTCTGTTGGATTTTCAATAGGAAGTCCTTCAATAAGTCTAGCCTGAGCATATAGTATTTTTGAATATTCTTTTAAACTATCTTTATCTTTCTTATATAATTCTTGCAATTTTTTAGCTATTGGATGAGATTCATTAATTTCTAACACTTTTTCAGCCTCTACCCCATTATCGATAGGCATCTCCTTCATTACCTTTTCCATCTCTATAGATACATCACCTTTATTAGACAAACATACAGCATGATGAGAATTTAACTTATTAGTAAATTTAACATCACTGACATTTATTTCATCTTTAATTAAATCTAACATATCTTTAGATTTCTTATTTAATTTTTCAAGTTCTTTACTAGATTCATCATCTAACGCTAAATCACTACATACATTTTTAAACTCTTTATCATCAAATTTAACAAGTGTTTTAAATACAAATTCATCTACATAGTCTGTACAGTATAATATTTCTTTATTCTTAGCTTTCAATGATTCTACCTGTGGTAATAAATCTATTTTATCAATAGTCTCACCACATGCATAATATATATTCTTATAATCTTTATTACGAGTACAATAATCATTTAAAGTAACTAATTTTTCTTTAGTTGATGAATAAAACATAACTAAATCCTGAATTTTTTCTTTATCCATTCCATAGTTATTATATATACCAACTTTAAGTTGCATACCAAAATCCTTATAAAATTTTAAATAATCTTCTTCACGATTTTGTTGCATATCAATTAGTTCCTTTTTTATCTTCTTTTCAATTGCATTTTCAATAGTTTTCAATACTCTATTTTGTTGTAGAGTTTCTCTTGAAATATTAAGTGTTAAATCTGGAGAATCCACAACACCTTTTACAAAACTAAAATAATCTGGAACTAAATCTGCACATTTTTCCATTATTAATACACCATTTGAATATAATTGTAATCCTTTTTCATATTCCTTTGAGTAATAATCAAATGATGCATGAGATGGAATATATATAAGTGAATTATATGATATAGTACCTTCTGCTAAAGTATGTATATGAGCAAGTGGAACTTCATAATCAAAGAATTTATCAGAATAAAAAGTATTATACTCTTCATCAGTAATATCTTTTTTATTACGTTTCCAAATTGGAACTAAACTATTAATAATCTCTTCTTCTTCATATTCTTCATATTCATCTTTAGATCCTTCTTTTAATCTACTTTTTGTAACATTCATCTTTATTGGATATGTAATATAATCAGAATACTTTTTAATTAATCTTCTTATTTCATATTCTTCTAAATATGTATCATATTCTTCACCTTCACGAATAGTAAGAATTACATCAGTTCCATATTCTTCTTTATCATATTCATTTATAGTATATCCATCTATTCCCTCTGACTCCCAAACATATGCATCACTAGAACCATATGCCTTAGATATAACCTTAACATCAGACGCAACCATAAATGCTGAATAAAATCCTACTCCAAATTGACCAATTATATCTATATTTTCTTTTTTTTCATTATTATTTTTAAATTCAAAAGAACCACTTTTTGCAATAGTACCCAGATTATTCTCTAACTCTTCTTTACTCATACCAATACCATTATCAGATATTCTAAGAGTTCTTTCTTCTTTATTAATCTCTACATAAATATTCAAATCTTCTTTATCAAGTTTTATACTCTTATCAGTTAATGATTTATAATGTAATTTATCTATTGCATCACTAGCATTAGAAATAATCTCACGTAAGAAGATTTCCTTATTTGTATAAATTGAATTAATCATTAAATCCATAAGTCTTTTTGATTCTGTTTTAAATTGTTTTTTCATATT
>CAMKQS010000034.1 GCA_946414975.1 uncultured Caryophanales bacterium
TCAATTATAATATTCGATATAAATAGATAAAATCCTTTTTATTTTATAAAAAAAAATCAAAATTACTTTGACTTTTTATGAATTATATCTATTATTATAAAATTCAATTAATGGTTCTACTGATATTTCTTTATTTACTAGTTTTTTAAAAGAATAGCTATTTCCATATTTATGTATTAAATTATTTAAAAACTTTGTAATCTTTTTCACATCTCCATTTTTTAATATATCATCAATTTTACCCATTTTTTCTTCTAATAGTTTAACAAGTATACCATCATATATATTTCCTAGTAAATATGTTGGAAAATACCCAAAAGCACATTCTGACCAGTGAATGTCTTGCATAAGACCTTCACTATCATTTTTAGGCTCTATTCCTAAATATTTTTTCATTTTTTTATTCCACATTTTAGGAATATCATCTACAGATAAATTATTATTAAATATTTCTTTTTCTATTTCGTAACGAATAATAATATGTAATCCATAAGTTATTTCATCTGATTCAGTTCTAATTAAGCTTGGTACTACTACATTATATTTATCCATAAACTCATCTATATCTATATCAATTTTTAATAATTTCTTAATATCATCATATATAGGAACCCAAAAGTTCTTGTTTCTGCTTAAAATATTTTCATAAAATCTAGATTGACTTTCATGTAGGGCATATATATTATTTAAAGAATTATTACTGTATTTAGCTATATTACAATCAACATTCTCCTCAAAAATACCATGTCCTCCCTCATGAATTATTGTTTTTACAAAACTTAAAGGACTATTACTATTTTCTATTGCAATTCTTATATCTTTAGAATTAATTCTAGTTGTAAATCCATGTGGATAAATACCAACTAACCCTTTATTTAAATCAAATCCAATATAATTTAGTAAATATGAAGATATATTTTTAATTTCCTCATCACTATAATTTATTTTTATATCGCTACTATTTGTTTTAATTTTCTTTATAAGCGGAATTAAATACTCTTTTAATTTATCAAATAATGAATCTAATAAATTCATATTTATTTCCTTTTCAAATTCACCCAACATAGCATCATACAAATTATCACTATTACTTATATAACTATAATACTTTTTAGTCATTTCTATATTTTTCTTTAAATATGGTTTAAATAATTCATAATTATTCTCTTTTTTTGCTTTTTCCCATACTTTAGTAGAAATTAATATATTTTTATTATATTCAATATAAAAATCTTCACAAATACATTTATTCTTTTTATAATCATTATATAAATTACTAATTTGAATACGTTCAATATCTGATAATTCTTTATTATCTAACTCTTCTTTTAATAAAGAACCATATTCATTTGATGTTATTAAATTATAGTATTTTTTTTCTAATCTTGATATTACATCTATTAGATAGTCTTTAGATTCATTTGATCCAGATATTCTAAGTTCCCAGTTAATTAAATTAATTGTATATTCTAAATCAGTAATATCTGTAATCAATTCCATTAATTTATTATTCATATAATCTCCTATTTTCTATAAGTTTTAACTTTTTCGCTATTAATAGTATAACCCATTTTTATAAAAAAATCTTGATATATTTTATTTCTAAACAAATCATTAACAAAAACTATTTTATGATTATCTAAAGTAGGTTCATATACTCCATTATCTAATATATTAGGACAACTTATATATTCACTTTTAAACCAATCTGCATTTATTAAATACGCAATAGCACTTAAATCCCATAATGTTTTACTGGATCCTATCTCATCTAATTCATTATCCATATAGTGTTTTTTACACTTTAAGAATATTTTTTTTAGGTACTTGTTAATTTCTAAATCACTAGATAAGTAGTGATCTAACTCATAAATAGTTGTTACAAGATTAGATGCAACATTACGGCATGGAATAACTACTAAATCACAACCAGATTCAAACACTTCTCTTACCGCTTTTATATCTTGTCTAAAATTAAATTCATTATTATTTTTGGTTAAAAAACTATTTCCACCTAACCATATAACTTTAATTTTATTTATTATATCTGGAGATTTATTTATAGCAAGAGCTATATTAGTAATTGCACCGATTGCAAGAATAGTCGTTTTATCATTTTTATTTGCAACTTCAATAATTTTATCTACTGCATCATTAGTATTATTAGAATCATTAAAGTAATTAATAGCTCCTTTATAAACTTTGTTTTTATATTCACTCATATTTAACATATCTAAAATCTTTAGCGTAGTTTCATAACTTTTTATAGTTCCTTCTTCTATAGTTTTAGTATTGGCATACCCACTACCAGAAAAAGGCGCAATTGTGATTGCTTCTAATTCAAAACTATCAAGTGATTTCATTAAATAACATAAAGCAAATTGATCATCAACCTCATTATACATATCTGTATCTAATATTACTTTTTTATTACCCATTTTACATACCTCCTCATATATATCTTTAAAGTTATCTACAATTTTTAAACCGTTAGAATCTTTTATATTATAATTAGTCTTTACTAAATAACTATTAATATTATTTTCCATTAATACTCTACATATATATATGCCATCATCAAACATTATATCAATGTTATTCTCTTTACATTCTTTTGTTTTATTAGTTGAATCTGATAATATAAGCTTAGTATAATTAATATCATTATCTTTTAGCCACTTAGTTGTTACTTCATATGGTTTTTTATAATGTGGATGTGCTCTATGTGAGATTAAGTATAATTGATTTTCATCTTTAAGCATTTTATCCATATATTTTTTGGCACCATCCCTAGGTTTCAGCATAGACGCAAATCTTTCCATATTTTTTATAAAGAACTCTTCCGATTCTTCCTTTGTCCAATCAAAACATTGTTTAATCCATCTCCCATCCGGATTTACAATACCACTATTTCTTTTATTCTTATCTTCCTTTAGATACTCTTTTAAAATAAAAGAATCAAAATCAGCTACTACATTATCAATATCAAGACCAACTCTCATATACTCACCTGTTACTAACAATTTGATTATAACACAAGAATAAAAAAATCACAATATAAAATGTGATTAAAAAATTTTTATCAAAGCTATCACTAATAATTCTATTTACACTTAGATAATTCTAATACTTTTTCTTTTACCATTTCTAAGTTATTATTAACAAATGCCATATTTCTTGTATTATATGTTCTTGTTATATAATCTGTGAAATTCGAATATATATTTCCGTTTAATTCTATTTCTTTATCATTAAATAATAATTTTATATTTGTTTTTGTAAATACATCATATCCATATGATAACTTATTAAAATAATTCATTCCTTCATGATAAAAAACATATTTATCTTTATTAATATAGCTATTTATATAGTCATATAACTTAGGATGCATTTTAGTTTTATTATTATATTTACAATAGAAAAGACTATTAAAAGCACTTATATCATTACTATTAACATAATCATTAAAATCACTAATATTACAATCAATTTTTATTGTAATAGAATTAATATTTTTTAAAACATTATCATCAATTTCTTTTAAATTAGGATATACAATAATATCTTTTTTATTTAAAACTAAAGATATATTTCCATTTATATGATTTAATGATTTAGGAAATACAACACTATTACTTTTAACAAGTTTATCATATATATTATTATGCTTAATATCTATATAATTAATACCATATATTCCTTCAGGTACATAATATGTACTATCAATCTTTTTATGACTAGTTAAATCATATAATTTAAAAATATCTTTATTTTTTCTTTCACTAAATAACCCTGCAGTCACTAAAGGTATATTCTTATCAAGTTCAATTGTATTATTTATCTTTTTATAATCTATATATTCATCTCTATCTACCATATAATTTTCAAAGAAATATTTTATACCATTATCTTTATCCAATAATACAATAAAATTAAATAAGAACTTATCATTAACAATATCATTATAATCAATTTTTCTTTTACCATTCTTTAAGATTCTAACAATATAATAAATTGCCTTATTTATATCTTTATTGAATATTTTATTTAAATTTGTATCTTTTTTACTCAACATTAATTCAACTTTATGTAACAATGCCTTTTTCAATAATTCATCATTTTTAATAACAAAGTTTATTCCATCTTCATTATATATTCTTAAATCAAATGTATAAAGACAAAATTTATACCAATATAGTTCTTCTAACTTCTTCTCATCTAAATATTCAGAAAAAAAGCACTCATTATATAATTTCTTTATTTTATTTTCTAAAATTTCTTTATCATCTATTATTTCTAGCTTTATATTTTTTTCTCTAGTATTAAATTGCATACATTACCCTCCAAAAAAGCAAAGATATTATACAACTTAATTTAAATTTTAGCAATTAAAAAATCACTAGTATTAAACTAATGATTAAATATTAATTATCAAATTTAATTATTATCTTGTTTATTTTAACTTTCTTTCATTTCTAAATTATATTTATCTACTTCTTTACATGATCCATCACCATAAGTATAACAAGAATATACATATTGATTTTCAGCCTTTCCATCAATCTCTTTAATATTAATTATTTTTAAAACTAGTATATCATATCCAGCATTATCTTTAGCCAATTCTAGTATTCCTTCTACTTCATACCATTTATTAACCTTTACCTTATGATTACCCAGTTTAGACAAAAATCCAACAAAACCAGCATCAGCTGCACAACAAGTAATACCATATTTACCAATACCGATATAATTTCCTGATATATATTTATTTACTTTACTAGCAAAACCTTTTACTTTAACTGTCTTTCCTATATATTTAGATGGTTCTACTAAAAATGTTAAATAATTTGCAAGTTCATAATAGTTTTCATCTATAATTTCAAAATCTGGATTAGTAAAATCATAAGTGATATTATCATTATTATTATCTTCTTCTACAGTTTTAACCTTTTTTATTTTTTTATTAGCTTTATTTGAAATATTATTAAAATTCATTCTATTTTGGGCAAAAGAAGCGCTTAATCTACCGTCGGATGCAAAAACAAACATAATAAGAGGTAAAACTAATACTAAGTCTGTTATCTTAAATTTATAATGAATATGATCACTAAAGTATAAAACAATACCTATTATTATAAGTGGAATTAACGATACTTTTATATATATTTGCATAGTAGGAGCTAAAAAGTTTTTTAGTTGATTAAATATCCATACATAACCAATTATTCCAGAGTATACTAAACAGATAAATCCTAAATATTTTTTCATTATATAACCACCACCAAACTTAATATAAATATTGTAATAAAGATTAAACTAATTAAACTAATTACAAAACTTTTTTTATAATTACCAAATAATACTAATGTATTTTTTATATCTATCATTGGTCCAAGTAATAAATAAGCCAAAATGGACTGATTTGAAAATGAATTTGATAGTGATTTACCTATAAATGAATCAGATGTAGAACATAAGGATATTAAGTATGCAAATAACATAAGAGTAATAATTGATAAAACTTTATTATTACTAAACATAATTAATATATCTCTTGGCAATAATACCTGAACTAAACTAGCTATAAGTGCTCCAAACATTAAATATTTTAATACTTCAAATAAATCAAATGCAGTATGTTTTACAATACTTATAAAATAGTTTTTATTTTCTATATCTTCACATTCTTCGTGATTATGACAACACTCATCTTCTTGATTATTAATTACAACTTCTCTTTTAGAATATATAATACCTAGTATTATACCTATTATAAGAGATATAATAATACCAAATATTAAACGCATATAAAACATATTAGGATTAGTTTTATAAAATGCATGATAGGTTGATAAAAGAACTACAGGATTAATTATTGGAGATGCAAGCATAAATGATATTGCTACATTAATTGGTACTTTCTTTTTTATAAGTCTTTTAGCAATCGGAATAACCGCACAATCACAAGCTGGCAAGAAAAATCCTAATATAATTCCCACAATAGAACCTAATACTTTATTTTTAGGAATAATACGAGCCAGAGTATCATTTGAAACAAAAGTTTCAATAATAGATGAAATTAATGATCCCAAAAGTAAAAAAGGTAAACTTTCAAAAAATATTGATAAAAAAATTATGGATATATCCTTTAACATATAATCCTCCTAACATATAAATTATAACATAAAAAAAAGCAAACCATAAATCGATTTACTTAATTGTTTTTTTTCTACTTAATTTAAATACTACATATGGAAACTTTTTTATCTTTTTATTATATTTATTAACTACTTTATTATATTTTTTTTCTTCTTTATTTATATTATTTGTAATTTTATTAATATCTTCTTTTAAACTAAGATAATTACTATCATCTTTTATATCAGAATCATCTAAATATTTATATAACTCTTCAATTTCATTAGTTAATTTATTATTACGTTTATGCATTAATTTTATATTATCATCAGCAATAGCCATACTAAGAGAATCTCTTACTTTAGCCATATTACTTACAATATCATTATCTATTTCTTTTTTTACAATATAATTTATTAAATCAGATACTTTATATATACGACTACTATAAGTAGATTGCAATTTTTCAAGCTGTAATGAAACTTTATTTTTGCTATTATTTATATCACTATAGAATACACCAATTAAAACTGCAATTAATATTAAAATAATTATAATTACACATAATATTTTATTTTTCACAAAATCACCTTCAATTAATTGTGCTTTATTTTACACTAATATAATTATTTTGTCTATACTTACTTAATATCTTAATAGCACTTATTACATCATTATCTTCTATAATATTATTTGTACAAACAATATTATTTTTAAAATATTCTTTCAATGGATACCAATCATCTATTACAACATAATTACTTATATCATATCTATTTAATGAATCCTTTATTTCATTTGCCCTATTTTCAAATATATCAAAACTACTATTTAAAATTTTATTATCACAATAATAATAAATTTCTAAATTATGTATTTTTAATAAATCATGCATTTTATTTGGTTTATTTTCATCTCTCCAATTACTTGAAATTATAATCTTACTATCTGTAACACTTAATATTTTTCTTAATCTTTCTATAGCAGATTTATCCCAATCATAATATACTCTACTTACATCTTTTATATCATATCTATTATAATTAATATGATACTTATTATTTAACAAGCTGATTATATCATTATTAATATAATTAACTCTAACTTTCTTACTCAATGGTTGTAGTACACCATCTATATCTAAAAACACTACTTTCATAAAATCACCAACAATTAATATCAAGATTATTATATCAATTATTTATAATTGTGCAAATTCATAAAAAAAATTAGTTCAATTGAACTAACTTTCTAATGCTGATTTGTTTATTGTTATAACTGGACGGATAATTCCAGCTGAATAATGAGGTACACTATACACTCCTACTACAGACATTGATCCAATTGTTTTATCTATCAATACAACCCATACAGATGAAGTAGAATCATAAAATGAGCTCATTGTCCAATAATAATAATTAGTATTATATACCCATATTGGAGTATTTTCTGATGCCCTATATTTTTTTTTTTGTTACATCCGGTTCATAATATTCATAATTTAAATTATCTTTAAGTTCATCTATAGTTATCAATCTAGCACTATATCCAGTATTGTCACTTACTAAATCAACTAAATCTGTATTAGCTACCGCCCACGCATCGATTACTTCTTTTATTTACAGAATCCTTTGCCTTTCTTATAATATTAATAACAAGTGGTGTTACGATTAAAGCTAGTATTGCTAAAATTACTAAGACTTCTATTAATTCTATTAAAGCAAAACCTTTCCTTTTCATAATAGTACTCCATTTCTATATATAATTTTATCATATATTAAAAAAGACAAGATTTATTATAAATCTTACCTAATTAAATAAATTTTTATTTACTCCTTATATCTTTTTTAAATAGTTACCTACAACCCAAAATTTATAGTTATTACCATAATCAGCATCCATTTGATAATATTTTATGCCTCTATCATATGTAATTTTAGAAATTATAAAACTTCTATTAAAAATAAACTTATCTCCTTTTTTTACATGAATATAGTCACTATTTTTAACTTTCTTGCCATTTTTATCTACTATATCAACGAACTTTTCAGGTATTCCATTATCCCTCCAGCTAAACATATTTTTTCCTCCGGCATTTAAATCTTCTCTAACTTGATATAATCCATAAATTTTTTTTACATCATCTGCAACATAATACTTATAAACATCTGGTGTATTAATTCTAACTCTATTTCCTACTTTTAATTCCATTACTATATTATCATATCCATTTAATCCTTTATTTTTAATTATTGTAGGATAATCTAGGTAAGCTACATTACCATCTAAATATTTACCATTAATATATTTTTTTGATGTATACTGTAACATACCACATAATTTCGATAAATCTTTTTGTACAGTTCCATCATTAGTACCCCAATTAGCAATCCATTTATCATACTTTTTTATCCCTGTAAGTTTAGTATCAAACCAATATTGTGATGCATAAACACTGGCATAATAACCATTTGATTCTATTATATTACAAAAATTATTACACATATCATTTAATTCTTGATTAGATGGCATCCCATGTTGCTCTTTATATCCATCTGCATCTTCCATATCTATATATATTGGATATTCAAATTTTTTATCTTTTATTAAATTTAATAAATATCTAGCCTCTTCTTTTGCCGTTTCTACGTCTAGTGAATAACTATATAAATAGCACCCAACAGGTATATCATATTTCTTACACTCACGATAGTATTCTTCAAATCTAGAATCAGTATTAGTTCCATATGCAGCTCTAAGTATAATAAAATTAACTTCATTTTTTAAAATAGAAAAATCAAGTTTTCCTTGGTGATAAGAGATATCTATTCCATATTTTCGCACTTCATCACCCTCTTTAGTATTAATATATTCTCTATTATAAAAATTGCATGTTTTAATACACAAAAAAAGAAATATTTAATGATGGTGAGAATTATGTTCACTTTTTATTTCACATTTAATATCATTACATATTTCATCTTTTAGTTCTAATTCTATAGTCGAATGACTAATACTATGTTCCTTTAATTCCTCTTTTATTCTTCCTTTTATTTCATGATTATATTTATCAACTACAGCATGCATAGTTAAAAAATTATTAAATCCATCTATACTTCTTATATGAATATGGTGAATATCATATACACCATCTATCCTTAATATGTGCTTTTTTAATTTTTCTATATTTATATCTTTTGGAGTTTTCTCTAAAAATATTTCAATTATTCTTTTTATATTTTTAAGTGCATTAAATAATATAAAGAGTGCAACTAAAATAGATAATATTGAATCTATATATGTGATATCTGTAAATTTCATAAGAATTGACCCTATTAATACAACGAGCCAACCTAATACATCTTCAATCATATGTAAATTTACTGACTTTTGATTTAATGAATGTCCATCTTTAGTTGAATATGAAGCAAGCATATTAACTGTTACACCAATAATAGCAAATATAATCATTCCATCATAATTAATATTAACAGGATTAAATAATCTTTTTACTGAGGCAACTATAACAAAAATAGAACCTGTTATTAAAATTATTGTTGTTATTATTCCACCTAAGATAGAATATCTTATATACCCATATGTATATTTATAGTTAGCTTCTTTTTTACTTTTTTTCTCAAGAAAATATGATATTCCAATACTTAAAGCATCACATATATCATGGAATGAATCTGATAGAATTGCAACACTTCCTGTAAATATTCCTCCTATAAATTCAAATATTGAAAAAGATAAATTTAGTAAAAATGCAATTAATATATTCTTATCTGTTTTCATTATTCACCTCTATCTATAAAATAAATACTTATTACACACATTATAACATTTTTTTAATTGAAAAGTAAAATTAGTAAAATTTAAATTAATTATTCATTTTATATAATTATCCAAATTAAATCCATTATCAAGAGCAATTTTTTTTACTTTTTCACTATCTGCATTCTCCACCTCAGTTAAATCTACTAATGCTACTGGAGATACCATAAACATAGCTGCAGTATAATAATCAATTAAATCTTGCCTTAATTTATCAATATCTATCTCTTCCATTATTTTACCTCCTTATATTTTACTATTAAAAAATTGGTAATTAAATAAACCAATTTCTATATTTGAATTAAACACACGTATATCCACCGTCTATTGGCAGAATAGCACCTGTTACATAACTAGCTTCATCACTTGCAAGAAATATTACACCTGCATTTAACTCGCCAACATTTCCATATCTTCCCATTGGAACGTGTGTTTTTGCAAATTCTTTAAAATGATCTGAATCTAATACATCTTTAGTAAGTTCTGTATAAAAATACCCAGGGCATATGCAATTAACTGTTATATTGTATTTTGCAAGTTCAGCAGCTGCTGCCCTTGTAAAATTAATAACTCCTCCTTTTGATGAATGATATGCAATAGTTGGAATTTCTGTGTTACCAACAAGTCCATACATTGATGAAATATTAATTATTCTACCATAATTATTCTTTTTCATGATATTACCAAATGCTCTAGTCATTTTAAATACTGAAGTTAAATCAGTATCTATAGTAAAATCCCATTCATCATCTTCCATATCTAAAACACCTTTATCTTTTGATGCACCAGCACAGTTTACTAAAATATCAACTCGCCCAAATTTTTCTTCCGTAATTTTTTTTGCATTATTAATATCAGTAGTCGATGTAACATCACACTTTATAGGTAATATTTCTACATTTAAATCTTCTAATTCTTCTTTTAGCTTTTCTAATCTTTCTAATCTTCTTGCTAAAATAACTAAATTTGCTCCATGACTTGCAAAAGCTTTTGCTATCTGATTACCAAGTCCACTACTAGCGCCTGTAATTACTGCAACTCTTCCTTTTAAGTCAAACATTTATCTATCTCCTATTTATTATGAATATCAATTTGTGTATAAGGTACATCAATATTATTTTTATCAAGTCCTAGTACAATTGACTTTATAGTATCTCTTCTAACTTGCAATTTATATTGAGGATTGCAAGTTACTTCAACTAAATATTGAATACTTGAATCAGCAAGTTCTGTAATACCTAAATATCTACAGCCATTAACATTATTATTACTTTTTATTGAATTTAATATATCATCAACTGCCTTTTCAGCTTTTTCTACCTTTACTTCATATGGCATAGGTATTCTTACATATATTACATTTGATACAATTTCAACTTCTTCTATTTTTCTATTTGCAATTGATATAATATTGTTTGTTCTAAGATCTTTTATCTTTGTTGTTTTAAGTCCAATTACTAATACTTTACCTTCTATATTATTGTATTTTACTATATCCCCAACTTTAAAATAATCATCAGATATAATACTACTTCCTCTAATTATATCTTTAAGCCAATCCTGAATAGCAAAACCAAGCACTACTCCAAATATTCCAACACCAGCTAAAATTGAACTAACATTAACTCCATTAATTTGTAAAATAATTAATCCTGTTAATATCATAATAACATATCTAATTATACTTTTCATAAGTTTAATATATGTCTTACCCTTATTACTAGTAAATAGTTTTAATTTATCATTAGACTCACTTTTTCCTAGTATATAAGTAGCAATTTTATATACAAGTATAGCAATTATAATAATTACTATAGAACCAATTACTTTTTCATACTTTATACCTTTAAAAAAATCCATTATCATATCCATACTAACACCCTACTTTTCTATATTACTTTTATATTTGAAATTATTAATATTAAACCCACCAACTAAATCAAATATTTTTTCAGTCAACTTTTTATAACATCTCATTTTTGATTCTTTACTCTTAACAGTTATACAATATTCAATTAATTCTTGTATTTCATAATCTGGTAACTCTTTTAATAAATATTTTTTTCTTACTGTATCACTAATAATATTACCTAATATTGTTTTTTTATTATATGGGTATTTTATATGCTTCATATATATTCCTAAAAGCCTATCTAAATTACAATAATATATAAAATCAAAATCTTCTCTTTTAGTTTCATATATATCTTTTAAATCATCCAACATATCCCACATTGTATACTTATCAATATCACTAATACTAGTATTTATATCCTCATAATTTTTCTTAAGCATTTTTTTTGCTTCTTCTTTTAATTTCTTCAAATCACCAGTTTTATCCATTATTATCTTACCAGTTATAAACTGAGTATGTGACATTGGTCTTACATTATTATAATCTTCTTTAAAGTATTTTTTAATTTGACTTTTAGGATTAGCAAAATATTCAATTAAAAGACCATCTACTATTTTATTACCTCTTACTCTATATTTTACTTTATCATTCAATAATAAATGTACATCTAAATCAGAATGCTTAGTAGGACTTCCTGTTATATAACTACCACAAACAAGTATCCCAACTACATCATCAATGTATTCAAAACTATCAATAAATTTATTTAGTTTTTCTTCCCATTTCATAAACTCTCCTAACACTAAATATTACAATTATTATACCATGGCTCAATAATATTTGTATACAAAAAAAGGATTAATTATTATATTAATCACTCATATCTTATCTATTTTAAAATTTATAAAAAATAGCATGATATATAAATCACACTATTACACAAACTAATCTAATATAATCGCATGCTCACTTACGCATCTAAGATACATAGTTTGCATATCTACAGTAGAACACGCTACGCGTTCTAACTATTACAACAATTTGTTTCACTAATTATTACATTTTCCACTCAATAATCTTTCTATTATTCTCTAATATGATTAAAACTAGTTAAACTTTTTAATTTTAATTTTTCTATTCCTAACTCTTTCTTTTGATTTTTATATTCTTTTACATTAGTATATGGCCCATATAATTTATCATTCAGTGTATCTAAAATCCAATAACTTACTTTGCTCTTATCGATATGACTTTCCAATATATTCCCATCTTCATCATAGCAAGTTGTATAATACATATTTTTTCTTTGCTTGTCTTGCTTTTGTACACAATTATCACCAAGTGGATCAACTATAATAGTTTCATATTGTTTAACAATAACATATCTATTATCAAAATTAACTTTTTCTATTGTCGTTGGTATGTCTTTACCTGAAGCATCATACGTCCCATCAGACGTTCCATCTTTAGTTTTATAAATTGTAATTGAAAGATTATTAGCTCTAATAAGCCAATAATTATTTGGAAGTTTAATCGAATAATCTGATAATCCAGCACATCCTGATACTATAAACATAAAACAAATTATCATAGCTTCAATTAATATTTTCCTCATATACAGCACCAAAACTTTCTTTAGAAAATTATATCATAATTATAAAAAAAATTAAATTTAAAAACTAAAATATCCTTTTCTTTATATTTTTTTTACATAATGTTTAATGTTTTCATAATTAATATTTGTATACAAAAAAAGGATTAATTATTTTATTAATCACTCATATCTATATCTAGTGTTATATTAAGTTTATAATCTTTATAATTAGATTTAACATCATCATATATTTTTTTATACAACTCATCTATATTCTTAACCTTAAAATCAATAATTATATCAAAATTAATATTTTTATCTACTTCATCTATATAAAATCCATGCATCTGTAATATTCCATCATAAGAAAATACAATTTTTGTAATATCTTTTTTTATCTTAATAACCTTTTCATCTTTTGTATTTACAGAATATATACCAATAGTATGTAGAATAACACCATATTTATCTTTAATTTTTTTAGTTATATTTCTAGATATTCTATCTACATCAGTTACTGATAAAGTATCTAATACCTCTATATGAACAGAACCTAAGTATTTATCAGGTCCATAATCATTAAGTATTAAATCATATGCTCCTTTTATATTATTTTCTTTCATAATTTCTCTTTTTATAGAACGAGTAAGGTCACTTTCTACCCTAACTCCTAGCATATTATCAACTGATTCTTTAATTAATTCTATTCCTGATTTTATGATAAAAATTGCTAATAAAACACCAACATATGCTTCTAAACTAACTTTAAATATCATATAAATTATAGCTGATAATAATACCGAAATAGAAAGAATTGCATCATTAAATGCATCAGATCCACTAGCTTTTAAAGAATCTGAATTAACAGTTTCTCCCTTTTTCTTAACATATATACCTAATACAAATTTAACAATTATACCTGCTATTAATATTATAATTGTTACAGAACTATAATCTGATACTTCTGGATTAATAATCTTCTTTATAGATTCAATAAAAGCGGTAATACCTGCATATAAAACAATAGCAGATACAATTAGTGAGGTCATATATTCTATTCTACCATAGCCATATGGATGTTTTTTATCGGGTCTTTTACCTGCTAGTTTAGTCCCTATAATAGTTATAATGCTAGATAGTGCATCACTTAAATTATTAACTGCATCAGATATAATAGCAATAGAATTTGCGAGAAATCCTACAATAGCTTTGAATAGTGCTAATAATATATTAGCAAGTATACTAATTATACTAGTTTTTATAACGATATTTTCTCTATTATTTTTCATATTCACCTTCCAAACAATTATAACACAATATTAACCATTTTTATTAAATTTAATAATCTATATACAATAAAAAAGTGTTTTATTATAAAATCACTTTTTAGCTTGTTCTAAGGCTTTTTCTATTGTTTTAATATTCTTTTTTATAATAACTATTTCAAATATGTTACATAGTGAATATACCATCATTAATATACCACCAAATATGGTTAAAGTAATTGCAGATACTAATGGAGAAAATATAAAAGTCATTCCTACTAATAAAGTAATTATTGCACTAAATAATACCATTAACCAATTAAATTTTTCAACACCTTTTAGTAAAATAGCAATCTTAATTCTATTTACACTACTAGATATAAACCATATACCAATACTTAATGAAATTAAAATACTTAAACTACTTGGATATGTTAATAGAATAACTCCCAATATAATAAGTAAAATTCCTAAAACTAAATTTTCTGATGATTTTATATCTACTATATTTATAATTGAAATAGTAATACCATATATAATTGATAATATAGCAATCAATGCACTAATCATACCAATTGTTAATCCTGGATTAATTATAATAATTATTCCCAATATAAAGTAAACAATAGATGTAATTATTGATAAGTTTAACTCATTCTTTATAACCTTCAACATACGCTTTCTCCTCTTTTCACTGTTAAAGTAACATAAAAAAGTTAGTTGTCAATATTACATAAAAAAACGACATTGATTCTTATCACTCAATGCCATTTTTCTATTATTTATTTTAATTCGAACAAGTTCAAATAAATTACTTAATGGTGGAGCCGAGGAGAATTGCACTCCTGTCCGAATATATAAACATATAAAC
>CAMKQS010000035.1 GCA_946414975.1 uncultured Caryophanales bacterium
GTTTTCATACCTATGTGTGCCTTGAACGAAGTGAAAGGGATGGAACTTAAAATGGAAATAATAGTACAAGGAAAAGGAGTAGAATTTTTTACACCAAATGAAGTAATATTAAATATAGGCTTTTATACAAAGGGACAAAGCTATGAAGAAGTATTATTTGAGGGAGTAAAAAATGTTCAAAAATTTGTAAATGAAATATTATTACAAAATGGATTTACAACTGATGAAATGAAGACAAGAAATTATATAGTGAAAGAAGAAAGAAAATATGATGAGAAAACAAGATCATATTCATTTGATGGATTTTCATTTAATCAAAATGCAATTTTAAAATTTGATTATAATAAAGAAAGAATGGCTAAGATAATGGAGGGCTTATCTAAATTAGATAATGCACCTACCTGTAAAATTAATTTTGGAGTAAAAGATTCTAAAGAATGTAAAAGAAAAATACTTGCTAAGGCTTATAAGGAAGCAGAATTACAAGCACAAGCTATTGCTGAAGCTGCTGGTAAAATTTTAAAACAGTGTGTAAAGGTTGATTTTAAACCATTTACAACAGAATATGTTTCGCAAACTAAATTTGATTCAGATATGATGTATGCTAAATCTGCAAGAACGGGAGCTATCTCAACTATTATTAATACATTTACTCCAGAAGATATTGAATTATCTGAAACATTATATTGTTTGTGGATTGCAGAATAAATTTAAATAATAAATAAAATGAGCTCACCAAATGGTGAGCTTTAATGCAAAAAAACAATTTGTTTTTTATAATGTCAAAAGTTTCTTAAATAAAAATTCATGTTATAATAATATTAGGTGATGAAATGGTAACAGAAAAGGATTTAAAACCTGAATTAATTGAAATAATTTCAGAACAACATAAAAATATAATAATTGATTTTATTAATAATTTTTTAACAACTTTCAAAGATTTTATTACAAAAGAAGAGATATTAGCTAGAATTAATAGATTAGAGTATATTGGTTTTGAAAGGCAAGAAAATATAAAAGAAAGATGTGGTAGAGCTGATGCTAAATTCATTAGTTCTTATAAAAAAATTATTATTTCCAGTAGACATAAGACATCAGAAAATAATATAATTAAAGCATTATTATATCATGAGTTAATACATGCTATTTCATATCACAAAGAGAAGGATTTAGATTCTATCTACAATAAATATGAAACTTATAGAATAGGATTAAATAGAGGAATAGTAGATTTAGATGAAGAATATGATGGACCTGGTTTTAGTGAAGGTGAACTTTTAGAAGAAATAATGACAGAGTATTATAGTACAGTATTACTAAAAAAAGAAGGAATAGATTTTAAAGGGGTTTCAATATTAAATAATTATTGCTTTAATCAGGATTATGTAGAATATTATGGAACTGGATATTATAATGTTGCAGCACTCGGAAATATATATAATTTTTTATTTGGTAGCGAACTATTAAAAGCAAAATTACACGATGGTAATAATTTTAGAAACAAGTTTAATAAAATATTTGATGAAACAGATATATTTAATGATATTTTTAATGATAAAGATTTTAAAGTACCAAGTTATTCTAAATTTGTTGCTCAAAGAGATGTAATGGGAAGATATAAAATAGCATGCAAGATGTTTGTAGAAATATTTAAACGAAAAAATAGTGGCAATATCAAAAGTATTACTGATTTATTAAATAATCATGATTTTAATACATTCCTAAATATGTTAGTAAAGACAAGAAGTAAATTTGATGAATCAAATAAGATAAATGGAGAATTATTTTTATTAATAAAAACACTTGAAAAAAATCTTGTAAATGAGCTATTCGATAATAAAGAAAAGAATAATAAATACGGCATTGATAATTCTGATATAGAAACATCATTATTTTTAGTTATAGAAAAAATATATTCTGAAAATAAGGATATTGATTTAAATAATATTAAATATGCTGTATTTTACGATAACCATTTCAAGGGTATCTATTTAATTATTGGTGACGAAAAATATATAATTGACTATAAAACATTAAGTCAAGATATTGATTATGCCAAAATGAAAAAGTTTTCACAATATGGTTTTTCTAAAACAGAGATGGACATGTATTCTAAAGAATATAAAATGGATATAGGAAATGCTAGCTTTGCTACTATAATTAATCCAGTATCAAGAATGACATTTATATTAAACAATGATAAATTATATAATTATCATGGCAAAGAAATAGTTATAGAAGAATTAAAAAAATATTCAACAAGCATCTCTTTTGGAAAATCAAATTTAAAGTGATTTTGAAAACAATTATCTATAACATTTAAGATATTATTTTGATGTTATATTAAAAATAGAAATTAGAAAGGATAAAAATATGTATAGAATTTTAAATAAAGTAAATAATCCAGAAGATGTAAAGAAATTAAATATGGAGGAATTAGAAGAACTTGCTTCTGATATAAGGGAAGGATTGTTCAATAGGCTTACTAAAATAGGAGGACACTTTGGATCAAATTTTGGTATGGTAGAAGTAGAAATTGCGATGCATTATGTATTTTCATCACCATATGATAAGTTTGTATTTGATGTGTCTCATCAAAGTTATCCACATAAAATGTTAACAGGAAGAAAATTAGGGTATATTGATGATAATCATTTTAGTGAAGATTCAGGATATACTAATCCTGATGAAAGTGAGCATGATTTATTTAATGTGGGTCATACATCAACATCAATTTCACTTGCAACAGGTCTTGCAAAAGCAAGAGATAATTTAGGTGGATGTGAAAATGTTATTGCAGTAATTGGTGATGGGTCACTATCAGGTGGAGAAGCACTGGAAGGTTTAAATGTAGCTGCATCAGAAATAAATTCCAATTTAATAATTATTTTAAACGATAATCAACAATCAATATCAGAAACACATGGTGGTATATATATAAATTTAAAAAAATTAAGAGATACAAATGGAAATTATGAAAATAATATGTTTAAAGCTATTGGACTAGATTATATTTACGAGGAAAATGGTAATGATATTGCCTCTATGATTAATGTATTAAAAAAAGTAAAAGATATTGATCACCCAATAGTAGTTCATATTAATACTAAAAAGGGTAAAGGATATAGTTTTGCTGAAGATAATAAAGAAAATTGGCACTGGACTATGCCATTTGATAGAAAAACAGGCAAACCTAAATTTTCATATGAGGGAGAAGATTATACTTCGATAGCCAGAGAATACATTTTAAACAAGGCTAAATTGGATGATAAATTTATGGTTATAACACCTAATATGCCAGGTAGTTTTGCACTTAGTATTGAAGATAGAAATAAGTTAGGAGATAAATTTGTAGATGTAGGTATTGCAGAAGAACAAGCAATTGCCATGGCATCAGGTGCAGCTAAAAGAGGAGCTCATCCACTAGTTATTACAAATACAACATTTATGCAAAGGTGCTATGATCAAATATCACATGATGTATGTATAAATAATAGTCCAGTAACTATATTATTAAATTATTCATCATTTGATGGACTTACTGATGTTACACATTTAGGAATATTTGGTATATCAATATTTTCTAATATTCCAAATCTTTTACTACTATGTCCAACTTCTAAAGAAGAACTATTAGATGTGCTTGAATGTTCCATAAATCAAGAAAAATATCCAGTAATGATATTATTACCTGGAAATGAGGTCGCAAAAAGAAATTCTATAACAAACTTTGATGATATAAATAAATACAAATTAGAGCAAGCAGGAAAAAATGTAGCAATTATAGCACTAGGTGATTTTTATCAAATGGGAGAAGAATTATCTAAAAAAATAAATAATGAATTAGGTTTTTTGCCAACTTTGATTAATCCTTTATATGCATCAGGTATTGATAATATATTGTTAGATGAATTATTAAAAGAGCATAAGCTAGTTATTACCTTAGAAGATGGTATATTAGATGGTGGATTTGGAGAGAAGATTGCATCATATTATGGTGATTCAGATATAAAAGTAAAAAATTATGGTTTAAAAAAGAAATTTTATGATAGATATAACCCTTTAGAATTATTAAAAGAAGAGGGTATGGATACTGAATCAATCATAAATTATATTAAAGAAAATATATAGTTATACATAAACCCCATTTCTATTTTGACAAGAAACGGGGTTTATATTAGTTAAATATTTTTTTATAATTTAATACTTTTCCATTTTTTTATAACTTTTTTTATATCTTCATCTGTAACAACACATTTATTATATCCTTGATTTACTAGATAATTATAGGCTTCTTTAATAGAATTATCTATGATTTGTTTAGATTGAATACCATATTTTGGAGTAGTTAATATAATACTAATTTCTCCAACTAATTCATTAATAATTTCATCAAAAGTCATAGTTTTATTTTCTTTTTGTACGTTTATAAATTCTTCTAAAGATAAATTCATAGATGTGACATAAACTTCTTTATTATTCATTTCTACATCAGCTATTGCTTTTAATCTACGTTTTACATATGGTTTTTGAACAATAACAACACTTTTATAATTAATACTCATATTTTCTAATAATTTCTTTGTATATTTATAATTTTCATAAGTATTAGTAGCTTTGTTTTCTAATAGTATATTATCTTCCTGTATTCCCTCATTAATAGCAATATTTTTAAAATATTCTGCTTCAGTAATATTTAATACATCCATTGTTCCTTTACCAACATTTCCAGAAAAAACTATTATTTTGCCAAAACCACTTTTATATAGTGACGCACATTTTAAAGGTATAGTTTTATCCATACATCCAAATCCAATAATCATATCTGCTTTTTTTATATCACTATTAATATTTAAATAATTATAAATAATATTTGCTTTATCTAATATCTCTTTATATTCCATAAATCCTCCTTGTTTTTCTTATATACTAAAATAGAATCTTTAATACTATTATCTTTAAATATAAACCCATCAATACCAGTAAATGATTTTAATTCTATATTGTATTCTTTTAATACTTCGAATGTTTTATCTAAATTATATATTATAGACCAATCATCTTTATATATAGTATTTTTATCTGTTCTATATAAATAGCTTACTAATAATTTTCCATTATTATTTAGTAATAAATTCATTCTATCAATTAATAACTTTAAATCAGGTAGCGACAAATATGTTCCAATATTAGATAGCCATATATTATCATATTTTCTTTTTAATTTAATATTAAATAAATCATCATTTATGAATGTTGGTTTTATTTTAGTGATTAATTCTTTTATTTTTTTATATGTTTTTTCATCTTTTAAATAGTTATTGCAGTTTTTTATTATATGTGTATTATATTCATCTGATGAAAACATACTTTCTCTAATATCATACCCTTTATATGATTGAAACAGTTCATCAAAGAATAAGTATGATTCGTAATCAAGTAGTCGTAAAGTTAATTTAATTTTATCAAATATCTTTAAATCAAATACGGCATAATTATCTTTAAAAGTTTTTGGATAGCTTTTATATCTTAAAAAGTAGAAAAATTCATCCATATCTAAACATAGTATACTTGCAACCTTTAAATAATAATAATATTTTGAATAAGAATTAATATCTATTAATGTAACATCTTTACAGCCATATAAAATAGAATTTATAACTTGATCTGAAGAACTACCTACAGTTAGTAATGATCTATTACATAAATTAAATTTATCAATATAGCCACTTATATTTTCAGTAGTAAAAGGATATATACTAAATTTACTATTATTATCAAAAACAAATTCTTTTTCACATCGTTTAATTGCACTTATAATATTTTGTTCTAATGTCATATATTTCTCTCCAATGACTATTATTATAACAAAAAAATTACAAAAAAAAATAATATGTTATACTATTTATGAAAGGAGTATGATATTTATGGCATTTGCACCAATTGTAGCAAGAAGTTTGTATGAAAATTTATCTGTTGAGCAGTTAGAAGCTAAATATGAAAGTTTAAAGCATAATTATTGCTTTAATACTAAAGAAGAACAAATAGAGTATATTATTAAAAATTATTTGAACTCAAGTAATGATGTTAACAATAGTTCTATTAAAATAGCATTAGAAGAATTATTAAAAGAAAAAACAGGAAAAGAATATAGTATTCAACCTAAAACTTTTGATATTTCTTTAGTAGATATTATTAATTATGTAACAAAAACAAATGAAGATCCTTTTTGGCAAGAAGCATTAACAAATTATTTTGAAAAATTAGATGGTATAAGTGAGCAAGAGAAAATAGATTTTTTAATTAAACTAATTCAAGATGAAAATTCATATAATGAGTTTACAAAAGAAATATTACATACAGAAAATGCATTTGAACTATATAATAAATATAATGAAATTCTTGAAAAATTTATTTTAATGAATATAAGAGTGGGCTAAAGCAAGGTATATTAAAACTCAAACTTATAAAAGTTTGAGTTTATTATTAATTTGGTGCAGGCGAAGGGACTTGAACCCCCATGCCTTTCGGCGCTAGATCCTAAGTCTAGTGCGTCTGCCAATTTCGCCACGCCTGCGATAGTTGGTGGATCTTATAGGACTCGAACCTATGACCGATCGGTTATGAGCCGATTGCTCTAACCAACTGAGCTAAAGATCCATAACTACCTACTAAGTTTATCACAAATAATTAGCAAAATCAATAATTTTTGTAAAAAAAATTAAATTTGATGATATAATGTTTGTAGGGAAGTGAGATTATGAACTTTTATAATACATTAACAAGAAAAGTAGAAGAATTTAAACCAGAAAATGATGTTGTTAAAATGTATACTTGTGGTCCTACTGTATATCATTATGCACATATTGGAAATCTTAGATCATATCTGATGGAAGATATATTAGAAAAGACCTTGAATTATATTGGTTATAAAGTTAATAGAGTTATGAATATTACAGATGTTGGACATTTATCTAGTGATGCTGATACAGGTGAAGATAAAATGTTAAAAGGAGCAAAAAGAGAAAATGTATCAGTACTTGATATAGCTAAAAAATATACTAAAGCTTTTAAAGAAGATTGTAAAAAATTAAACATTAAATGGCCAGATACTGTAATACCTGCTACAACTTGTATAGATGATTATATAAAATTTATATCTACCTTAATAGAAAAAGATTATGCTTATGTAAATGGTGGTAATGTATATTTTGATACATCAAAATTAGATGATTACTATAAACTTACAAATCATGAAGAAGATTCACTTATCGAGGCTGTACGTGATGATGTAGATATTGATTCATATAAAAAAAACAAAACAGATTTTGTGTTATGGTTTACTAAATCTAAATTTGAAAACCAAGAATTGAAATGGGATAGTCCTTGGGGATTAGGTTATCCTGGATGGCATATAGAATGTTCAGTTATATCATTAAAATATTTAGGTGAAAAATTAGACATACATTGTGGTGGAGTTGATAATATATTTCCCCATCATACAAACGAGATAGCGCAAAGTGAATCATATTTAGGGAAAAAATGGTGTAACTATTGGTTTCATATAGAACATTTAAATGATATAACAGGTAAGATGAGTAAATCAAAAGGAGAATTCTTAACTGTTTCATTACTTGAAGAAAAAGGATATAATCCAATTACTTATAGATTTTATTGCTTGCAATCACATTATCGTAAACAACTGTTATTTACATTTGATAATTTAAAACAAGCAGAAAATACATATAATAAATTGAAAAGCAAAATTAATTCATTAGCTGATAATGGAGAAATTAATGAATCAGAAATTAAAAATTATCAAGATAAATTTAAATCATATCTAGAAGATGATTTAAATACAGCAAATGCAATTACAGTTATATATGACGTTTTAAAAAGTAATTTAAATGATGCTAGTAAGAAATATTTAATTAATGATTTTGATAAAGTATTGTCACTTGATTTAATTAAAGAAAATAAGATAGATGAAAAACTTGAAGAATATATAAAAGATGCAATTGAAAGAAGAAATGAAGCAAAGAAAAATAAAGATTATTCCCTTGCAGATAAAATAAGAGAAGAATTGCTAAGTAAAAATATTGTATTAAAAGATACTAGAGAAGGTACAATATACGAAATTAATTAAATACACTTAATTGTGTATTTTTATTTGACTATAAATATTTTTTCTCTTATAATTATATATAGAAGGATTGAAGTTAATGAATGGAATTATTATAATAGACAAAGAAAAAGGATTTACTAGTAGAGATATAGTAAATAAAGTATCAAAAAAATTAAAAACAAAAAAAGTAGGCCATACTGGAACACTTGATCCAATCGCAACAGGAGTACTTGTTGTATGTGTAAATAAAGCAACTAAGCTTGTGAGTAGGATAACAGATGAATATAAAGAATATGTAGCTAGTTGTTTGTTTGGTATATCTACAGATACTATAGATATAGAAGGTAAAGTATTAAAAGATATAAAATCTATTATAAGTAAAGAAGATATAATAAATACTTTAAATAGTTTTAAAGGAAAATATAGACAACAAGTGCCAATTTATTCAGCAGTTAAAATAAATGGTAAAAAGTTGTATGAATATGCAAGAAATAATATCGAAGTAAGCCTACCATATAGAGAAGTTGAGATAAAAGATATAGACTTAATAGAAGGGCCTGTTTATAAAAATGATAAAACAGAAATTAAGTTTAAATGTAATGTTAGTAAAGGAACATATATAAGGAGTTTAATAAGAGATATTGCAGAAAAACTTAATACGTGTGCAATTATGACTGAACTAAGAAGAGTTAAACAAGGAAAATATAGTATTAGTAATTCTATAAAGGTTGATGATGTTAATATAGATAGTATAATACCAATTAAAGATGTATTAGATGTATATAAAGTAAATATAAGTGATGATATTAAAAAGAAAGTACTAAATGGCGCAAAAATAAATAATATTTATAATAAGAACGAAGTATTATTTATAGATAATGATAAAGAAATTGCTCTTTATAAAGTAGATGAAAAAGATAAAAGTTTTTTAAAAATAGATATAATGTTTTAGGAGGTAATTATGACATTA
Source organism: uncultured Caryophanales bacterium (assembly GCA_946414975.1). The sequence goes on from CAMKQS010000035.1 coordinate 9,096, forward strand.
GTAATACTTGCTGCTGGTATGGGTAGCAGATTTGGAGGTTTAAAACAAGTAGAAAAAATAGATGATGAAGGAAACTTTATCATTGATTATTCGGTATATGATGCAGTTCGTGCAGGATTTGATAAAATAGTATTTATAATAAATGAAGAAAATTATGAGTTATTTAAATCCACTATAGGATCAAGAGTAAGCAAAATAGTAAAAGTAGAATATGCTTTTCAAAATAATGATAATATAGAGAAGTATATAAATATTCCAAAGAGTAGAAAAAAACCATTTGGAACAGCTCATGCCATATATTGTGCAAAAGAATATATTGATGGAAATTTTGGTGTTATTTCTGCTGATGATTTTTATGGTAAAGATGCATTTGTTAAGTTATATGAATCATTAAATAATAATATAATATCTTTAATAGGATATAAATTAAAAAATACTATGAGTGTAAATGGTTCTGTAAAAAGAGGCATTTGTTTTAGTGAAGATGGATATGTTACTGAAAATAATGATTTTGTTATAGAAAAAGTAGATAACAAAATTATGGGTAAAGAAATTATTGGAAACAGAGAAATAGAATTTAGTGAAGATCAAGAAGTAGCTATGCTTATGTATGGTCTTTCAAAGGAAGTAATTGATTATATAGATGATGATATTAAAGACTTTTTAAATAATAATATAGATAATATAGACAATATTGAATATTTGCTTCCCAATGTATTAACAGATATGATAAAAAAGGGTATAATAAAAATGAGAGTTGTTCCTACAGAAGAAAAATGGATGGGAATTACATATAAAGAAGATTTACAAAGTTTAAAAGATTATATTAAAGATTTAAAAAAATCTGGTATATATCCAGATAAATTATATTAAAAAAGATACTTCGGTATCTTTTTAAAATATCCTATAAAGTCCTACTAATTTTCCAAGAATTGTTACATTATCTAAGATAATAGGTTCCATATAATCATTTTCAGGTTGTAATCTAAAATGATTATCTTCTTTAAAAAATCTTTTAATTGTGACCTCATTTTCATCATTCATAGCAACTACAATATCACCATTTTTTGCGCTATTAGTTCTTTCAATAATAACTATATCATCGTCAAATATTCCAGCATTAATCATAGAATCTCCTGATACATTAAGTGCAAATACTTCATTTTTACCATTAACCATACTACTTGGAACTGTGAAATATTCATCTGGATTTTCAATCGCTTCAATAGGAATTCCTGCAGTTACTTTACCAAGTAGTGGAATATCCATAGTATGATTATTTTCATATTCGTTAATAACCAATAATTCAATAGTACGATTCATATTGCCATGCTTTTTTATATATCCTTTTTTTTCTAAACTTTCTAAATGCACTTGGATAGTTGCTGGAGAAGATAGATGCATAATTTCTGCAATTTCCCTTACTGTTGGAGGATATCCATTAGATGCCATAAACTTTTTTATAACATCTAAAACATCTTTTTGCCTTTTAGTTAATAATTCCATATAATCACCATATAAATTGTATCATTAAATTATATTAATGTCAAACATTTGTTCACTATATATAAAAGTATTATTTTGATATAATAAAATAGAAAGGTAGGATAACATGGATAGTGAAGTTTTAGCTAATATAAAAACACTGGCAATAGATATGATAAAGTGCGCAAATAGTGGTCATCCTGGAATTGCACTTTCAGCAGCTCCAATTTTATATGCCCTTTATAAATATCATTTAAACATCAATCCAAATGATACGGAATGGTTTAATAGAGACCGATTTATTATGTCAGCAGGTCATGGTTCTTCTGTTTTATATTCCACTCTTTACATGTGTGGATACCCATTAAAATTAGAAGATTTAAAAAATTTTAGATGTTTGGGTTCAAATACACCAGGACATCCTGAATATAGAATAACAAAAGGAGTAGAATGTACAACAGGACCACTTGGACAAGGAGTTGCAACTGCAGTAGGTATTGCACTTGGTGAAAAAATATTGGAAGCAAGAATAAAAAAAGATAGTAATTCTAAAATAAAAAATTTAATAGATTTTAAAACTTATGTGCTTGTAGGAGATGGAGACTTAATGGAAGGTGTATCATATGAAGCTTTGTCACTAGCAGGTACATTATCATTAAATAATTTAATAGTAATATATGATTCTAATAATACTACACTAGATGGTTCTACTAAATTTGTATTTGAAGAAGATATACATTTAAGATTTAAAGCAATGGGATTTAATACATATAAAGTGAGTGATGGAAATAATATTAATCAGATAAATATAGAGATAAATAAAGCTAAAAAAAGTAAGAAACCAGCATTTATTGAGATTAAAACTCATATAGGATTTGGATCATTATTACAAGATACAAATAAAGTACATGGGACTCCTCTTACAGATGATGATATAAATCAGCTAAAGGATAAATTGAAAATATCGAAAGAACCATTTTATGTAAATGAGACATTAAGAGGAGATTTAATAGGATTTATAGCTACAAGAGTAGGAGATAAATATAATAGCTCATATGATTTGTATAATAAAGAAATAGATAATAATTTAGATACAAAATATCAGGATATAAAGTTTTATTTTAAAGATAATAAAAAATATGATTTAAGTAAATATAAGTGGAATATAAAGAAATCAGACATGCGAGACATTAATAAACAAGTATTAAATATAATGGCAAGAGATATTACAGAAATAATAGGTGGTTCTGCCGATTTAAATTCATCAACAAAAGCATACCTCGATTTTCAAGATGATATAACTAAAGATAATTTTAATTCAAAAAATATTTGGTATGGCGTTAGAGAACATGCTATGGGTGCGATAACAAATGGTTTGGCTCTTTTAAAGTTTATTCCATTTGCATCAACTTTTTTGACATTTTCTGATTATTTAAAACCAGCAATTAGAATGTCAGCTTTAATGAATTTAAAAGTAATATACATATTTACACATGATTCTATATTTATAGGAAAAGATGGACCTACCCATCAACCAGTAGAACAATTAGTATCCTTAAGAGCACTACCAAATTTAACAGTATATAGGCCAGCTGACTTAAAGGAAATAGTGGGGTGCTATCAATCAATACTAAATAATTCTAATCCATCCGCATTAATAATTGCACGTGATAAAGAAGAAAGATTAAAAAATACAAGTGCACAAGAAACTTTAAAAGGTGGATATGTTTTGTATGAGAATGAAGATTCAAAAGCAACTATAATTTCGACTGGAAAAGATTTAATTACATCATATAAAATTGCTCTTACACTTGACAAGTTAAATATAAAAGTAAGAGTAGTAAGTATGCCATCTATTGAAGTATTCTTATCTCAACCAAAAGAATATCAAGATAAAATTTTAAAAAATAATAAAAGGATAGTAATAGAATCAGCATCAAGCTTTGGTTGGGGAAGATTTACAAATTACGAAAATATAATATCAATTAGTGATTTTGGTAAGAGTGCTTCTCCACAAGATGTATTAAAATATCTAAACTTTGATTTAGAATCTATATTAAATAAAGTAATTGAAATAATTAATAAAAATTAACAAAATTCGACTTATAAATATCATATAATCAAGATGGTGATTATATGAAATACTATTTATTTGTTATAAGAAAAGAATACTATAAAAAAAATGACCAATATCTATATACTATGTTAGAAAATTTAAAGTTCATGAATAAAGAAAATTATAACTATGGCTTTAGTATATATCATAATATGTGTTATTTTTTTAATGATTCAATTTTAAAAAATTATCTAAAGAAAAAATATGATTTAAAGTGTAAAAATAGTGTTTATTATTTGAATGATGATACTACCTTAAAAATTACTAAAAGTTATGCATGTATAAAAACAAATAAACACCTAAGAGAGTTACTTTGTATATTTTATATTTATCATAAAGATATATTTGTTTGTAATTTTGATACTAAAGAATACTTTTGGTTAAGAGAAAAGCTAACTTATAATTATATTTGATTGATATTTAATAAATTTTATAGTAAAATTAAGTATACAAGGAGATGATTATATGTTAATGGACATATTACAAATATTATTTGGACTTATTGTAGGAGCTGTTATAGGATTTTTAATAGCTCGCACATATATGAAAAAATATCTTAAGAAAAATCCACCAATAAATGAAGAGATGATTAAAGCTATGATGATGCAAATGGGGCGTACTCCATCTAAAAAGCAAATTAATCAGATGATGAAATCAATGGAAAAGTATATGTAGTAAAAAATAATCTATATTCGTAAATGATGTTAAACAAAATATTAAAAAAATGACTCATAATAATAATGAGTTTTTTTGTTATATTATAATTTTTAGTTAGAGAATAGCAATTTATATCTTTTAAGTTGTGACATTTACATAAATAAATTATTGAATTTAAGTACAAAAAATGTTACTATATACTTATAAAGATAATATTGATGATTGATGATTAATTATTCTTTTTATAAAAATATATGAGGTGAGTATGAAAAGAACAAATATAATAATTATTGTATTAATTATGATTTTAGTATTTATAGGATTAGGTAGTATTAAAGCATATAATTATGGGGATGAAGTAGTATATAACAATATGAAGTTTAATGTTCTTAAAGATAATGGTACTAGTGTAACACTATTAAAACAAAGAGTATTACTAACAGATGAAATAGATTATTATGGATATGGACATGTTAATATTTATAATGAATATAGAGTAGGATATCCTAGTAAAACATATACTAAGAGTGCATCTGACCATTATGGATATGGAGAGATGGCTTTTTATAGTAGAAAGACTTGTAGTAATATTTCTAAAGAGTATTCGGGTTGTGTTAATAATTATAATAAATCTGATGTAAAATATGTAGTGGATGCTTGGGCTAGTCGTGAATTTGATTCTAAATATTTAGTTAAGGATGAACTAGGATACTCTGTTAGATTAATGACTAAGGAAGAGATAGAAAAGTATTATGTTTTTGAGTATCGTGAAGCATCTACTTCAAATCCAACTTTAGTGTGAGTTATATCATCTGAAACACCAAGTTGGTTATATCAAAATGAATATAGTTTTTGGACTATGTCTTCAGCAGATGATAGAATAGATGTTTATAATGATACACTAGGAAGTGTTAAAGTTTATGATGATTTGTTTGTTAGACCAGTTGTGACTATCGATAAAGCGGAATTAGATAGAAATAATGGTGTTTTTAAAGAATATACAATAGATGAACAGGACTTTGATGAAATATCCGATAATAAATATAAAACAGGAGATGTTATAAACTACAAAGGAGTAAGATTTTACGTTGCAAACAATAATTCAGTAGATAATAGAGAAATATCTTTGGTTAAGGCAACACCACTTACTGTAAGTGATGTTTATACATATGGTGTAGGTTATATAAATAAGTATGGTGATAGTAAAGATACAGTAATTGACAAGGAAGGTTACGGTGCGGTTGCATATTATAGAAGTAATACGTGTTTTAATGGTGATAATAAAATAGGATGTATTAATAAATATGAAGAATCTGATATAAAAAATATTGTTGATAATTGGTCAAGAAGTATATTTAACTCTTCACAATTAAACATAACAGATTTAAATATGAAATTTAGAGTAATTAATGATTCAGATTTATATACAATGGGTTACAAAGGTAAATTAGTTGCTGTAAATACATATGGACCACCTTCATATATTTCTGCAGGTGTATACAGTGATGATATCAATTTATCACAGTGTTGGTCAACTATTTCTTATGGTGATGATAACTATCGAGTAGGAGCCGTTGATAATGAAAATAAGCTTAATGTGCAAACAGTTTATTCAAGTGATAATGTAATATGTCCTGTAATAACAATTAAAAAAAATCCGTTACCAAATATAGAACTTTCTGAAGAACTGGAAGATGACAAAAATATTGTTGTCAATGTTCCAGATACTAAACTTTATAAAAATATAATTGTTGTAGTATTAGAATTAATAATAATTGGTTTAACTACAGTATTAATTATAATTAAAAAAAAAGTCCAAAAGAAGAATTAAATTGTTGAATAAAAATGACAGGTTATGAATTAATATTATTTCAATTATTAATAGAATATACTTTTTTTAAAATTAAAGATATTAGACATAATAATATCTTTTTTTCATATATTTAAGTATGATAGGAATAATTATGAATGATGGAGTAAGTAGTGAGGGGAATAAT
>CAMKQS010000036.1 GCA_946414975.1 uncultured Caryophanales bacterium
TCCCGCAGGATTTTAAGTCCTGTGCGTCTACCAATTTCGCCACTCAGGCACATAATTCAATCAATTGATTAAATTACTCATTAAGTATATAATATTTTTTTGCAAATTGCAATAGTTTTTCTTTAATTTCCCAAATTTTATTTGCCAATTAAATGAATATTATCCAAAAGGACTCCTGTTCCTTCTGCAACACAAGTAAGTGGACTTTCTGCAATAAATACAGGCACCTTTAATTCATGTGATAATAATTCATCAAATCCATGAACTAATGCACCACCACCTGTTACTACAATCCCTTTATCAATAATATCTGCTGCAAGTTCCGGAGGAGTTTGTTCCAACACATTTTTAGCAGCATGAATTATCGCATAAACACTTTCTCTAAGTGCTTCTTCTATTTCGTCTGAAGTAATTGTAACAGTGTGAGGTAATCCTGTAACTAAATCTCTGCCTTTTACCTCCATTTTTTCATTTCTACTTCCTGGAAAGACTGAACCAATGGTAAATTTAATATCTTCAGCTGTTCTTTCACCAATCAATAACTTATATTTATCTTTAATATATTTAATTATATCATTATCAAAAACATTTCCAGCAATTTTTATTGATGAACTAGTAACAATACCACCTAATGATAATATTGCAATATCAGTAGTACCACCACCTACATCTATAACCATATTCCCACTTGGTTTAGATATATCCATACCCGCTCCTATTGCAGCTACTTTTGGTTCAACTTCTAGAAATACCTTTCTTGCTCCAGTTCTTTCTGCCGCTTCTTTTATAGCGTTTTTTTCAACTTGGGTAATATTTGATGGACAACAAATAAGGATTCTAGGACGTGAAAAAAAGGATTTCCCATTTACTTTTTTTATAAAGTTATTAAGCATAATCTCTGTTATTTCAAAATCAGCAATTACCCCATCCTTCATAGGTCTAATTGCTTTTACACTTCCTGGTGTTCTCCCAAACATTTCTCGGGCAGCAGTTCCAACTGCAAGTGGTTTTTTTGTTTCTGCATCTATTGCAACAATACTTGGTTCATTAAGAACTATGCCTTGTCCTTTTATATATATTAATACATTAGCTGTACCTAAATCTATTCCAATATCTTTTGTAAACATTCTATCACCCCATCGCAACATATATTATATCATATATTAATTGTTTTTTTACAATAATTACAAATTTTCATTTTTTTTGCACATATATTTTACATAATCATCATATTCAAATAATAAATAAATATTACTTAAAAAAGAGCAATTATGCTCCTATTTCATCAATTGATTTATCAAAGTATTTTTCAGGATTAACAGATGTATCTTTAACCGTTAATTCAAAATAAAGATGATTATTTAAGTCTTTAGATATATTTGATGTAGAACTTTTAGCAATCACATTACCCTGTGATACTGTATCTCCTTCTTTAACTTTTATATCTTTAATACTTTCATATGTTGCTTTTATACCATTATTATTTTCAATTATTACAACATTTCCTAAAAGTTCATCCTCTTTTACCGATGTTACTTTTCCATCAAATACAGCTATTACATCAAATTCTTCCTCTTTACCATATGATACTCCACTACTTTGAATATAAGTATCTTCATAATAAATTATTGAATTTTGTTGTTCATCTTCTGTTGATTTATAATCATAAAAGCTTTTTAATACTTTTATATCTGTATCATTATAAGGTCTTATTAAAGTATTCTTTGTACTTACAACAGGAATATCTTTTCTGTCTATACCTGTTTTAGATACATATTGATAATTATTATCACTATTTGTACTTGTATTATCATTTTTTAATTTTTTGCTGTTAACTTCAAGCAAAATAATACCTCCAATTAGCATACAAATTGATAAAGCGTACAAACTATAAACAACAGATCTTTTTAATCTTCTATTCATTTTATCACCTCATTTACAGTTTTAACCACAAATGAGATTTTATACATAAAATTATATTTTTTTAATTTCTACTCCAGTATAATAATGTTTAATTATATCTTTATACTTGTATCCTGCATTAGCCATTCCATTCGCGCCATATTGGCTCATTCCAACATTATGTCCATATCCTTTTGTTTTAATAACTATATTTTTATCGCTAATTATTTCAAAATAACTTGATTTTAATTCTAAAATAATCCTTAAATCTTTACCAGTATATTCCTTATTAGCTATTTTAATTTTATCAATTTTACCTGTGCTAGTTTTAGATAATACTTCAATCCCTAAATTTGAACAATCAATATTTAATATATTACAAAACTCTTGTTTAGTAAAATTTTTTTCTGATTCATATGAAGGTGAATCTATATCCCATTTACTTTCAACACTCCTAAGATAAGGAAGACTCTCACTAAATACTGCCTCACTATTTTCTGTATAACCAACAGAAGTTGAAAAGAATAATGCATCAATTATTTCATTATCATAAAATATACATTCTCCAATTGTATCTACAACTACTTTTTTTATTTTATTACTATATTCACTATATTTATCCTTCCATTTTTCTTTCAATTTATCTTCTTCACTATATACTTGACTATTTTCAGAATCATATACATCATAATCTTTCTCTTTATTCTTTTTAATTTGATACATTACATAAGTTCTAGAAGCAACAGCTTGGGCTTTTAATGCTTCAACATTAAAAGTTGCAGGCATTTCTGATGATACTACTCTATATACATATTCCTCCAAGGGAACAGATTCAATAACATTTTCTTTTTCTTTATATACTCTAACTATATTATTAGATGTATAATTAAACTTAATATTATCATTACTTATAAAAATGCTAACTATTATAAATGGTATTAATATTATTAAAAAAGAAAAAAGTAGTATTTTTTTTATATTCAAGATGATCACTTACCTTTCATATAAAACATACTACTTAATTATTTGACAATTTAGAAAAAAATCATATAAAAAATTTGTAAATAGATAAGACAATGAAAAACTAATTAATAAATATAGTAGTCTTGCTTGAAATACTCTATTTACTTTAAAAACATTATTAATTCTTATACTATCAAGCGCATAAATAGATAATGGTACTGTAAATATATATAAAATTAATTTAGCTGTCATAATTATCTATCTTTTCTAGTCTTCTATTATATCTATCAATATTCATATATTCTGTATTGAGAAATATATCTACTATTTTATGTAATTTTTTTATATCTGTATGAGCACTTAGTGCGAGTACATTAGCATTATTATCTCTTCGTGTCATTTCTGCTTCATATTCATCTGAAACTTTTGCACATCTAACTCCTTTTACTTTATTAGCAGCAATACTCATTCCTATTCCAGTATTACATATAAGTATGCCATAATCTATTTTTTTATGTGCAACATCTTCTCCAACTTTAAAAGCATAATCACAATAATCAGCATACGATTCTTCATCAGAACCATAATTTACTACATTATAACCTTTAGCAGTTAAATATTTTGTCAAATTTTTTTTAATATCTATTGCGTGTCTATCATTACCTATTCCTATTATCATTTTATCACCTCTTATTTTTTAAATAAACTTTTTAAATTACCACTGAAATAATTAATTACAAAGTATACACCAAAACTTAACAATCCATAAACTAAAAGTATTGGTATTTGAACAAATCTTCCTTTTAAATCTATTGGTATAACTAACTTTAATAAAACTATAACCAATACAAATGCTATTACAGAAATTATAAAACTTGGCATTCTCTTTATTGTATCCATAAAATTAAAGCCATACTTTTTATTTAATATCATTAAAGCTATTATCATTGATACAGTATATCCAAGCATTGCAGCAACTATTGCACCATAACTAACATCAAAACCTAATTTATGTGAAATTAACATAAATGGCACATCCATAAATGTATTAATTAATAATCCAGTTAAAACACAAATAATTACTAATTTATATTTGCTTAGACCTTGTAATGTATTTACAACAACTGAGTGTAATCCTCCAAACAATGCAGTATATACAAAAACTTTATAAACAATTGGTCCATAATTACTATTACCGTAAAATAGCATCCATACAGGTTTTACTAATAATGATAAAAATAATGTTGCAGGAACTATTACAAGTATTGTACATTGTAACGCTTTATTAAATTTAGAATTAACGTCTTTCATATTTCCCTTTGTATAACTACTAACAATATTAGGTATTAAACTTGTAGTTAGTCCTGTAGTTACAGCAAGTAAAATATTATTTAATTTAACACCCCAAGTAGTAAATACACTTAGAACTGACTCAACTCTATTAATATTTATATGTAATATATCACTCATAGTACGAGATACCAAAATCATATCTACAGTATTATACAAATTATATATTAAACTAACTATTATAAATGGAACAGAATATGCTAATATTTTTTTTACTATTTCTTTTGATGAAATATGATTTTTATCTTCTATTTTATCAGGTAATAAATTTGATTTTTTTATTTTTACTTTTAAGAAAAGATATGCAACAAGTCCTCCTAAAAATGCACCAAATACAGCAATACCTACTGCAGTCTTTAAATCAGTATGAAACAATTTTAATGCTACAAAACTACCTAATATAATTATTATAACACGTACAACTTGTTCAATAATTTGACTATCAGTAGTCGGTTTAATATACTTATAACCTTGTAAAAATCCCTTAGAAACACTTAAAAATGGAATAATTAAGATTGCAAAAGATACCATCCTAATTACAAATGCTATATCATCAGGACTATTACCTCCCGTTGAATCTCCAATTATTAAATGACCTATTGGACGAGCAAATATAAACAATAATAAGAATATAAATATTGATATTCCTAAAATAATTTTAGTTGCAATTTTATATGTATCTTTTATTGCTTTTTTATAACCTAAAGCATTATATTCACTTGTAATTTTACTAATTGCAAATGGAAATCCCGCACTAGATACAGATAAAAACAACATATATATATTATATGCATATCCATATAACGCCCCACCTTTTTCACCAATAATTGCATTAAATGGAATAACATATATAAGACCAATTATTTTTACTAAAATAATACCTAAAGTAGCAATTATTGCTCCTTCCATAAATGAATTTTTTTTCATATCATTCTCCCTAGGAATAATTATACTATCTTTTTTATATTTAAACAAGTTGTAAAAAGTCTTACTTTAGTCTATAATAATTAAAGAAAGGATGATATATATGTATACATTCAAAATAAATATAGAAAAAAAAGAATATAATAATTTTGTAAAAAAATTTAAATATACATCTTTTATGCAAGAAATAAATTGGGCTAATGTTAAAGAAAATTTTAAAAACATACTATGTGGGGTTTATGAAAATGAAAAACTAATTGCAGCATGCTCGATACTTGAAAGAACTCTTTATAAAGGATTTAAAATATTTTATATTCCAAGAGGATATTTAATCGATTTTGAAAATAAAGAATTACTTAAGTTTATGACAGATAATGTTAAAAAGGTTGCTAAAGATGAAAAAGCATACTTAGTTAAAATTGATCCAAACTTTTGTGTAAGTGAAAAACTTTTCAAAAATCAAAACATTTCATATAATATATATTCTAATAACTATAAAGTAAAACATAATAATTTAATAGAATTAGGTTATGTTCATACTGGATATACAAAAGATATTCATAAAAATTTTCAACCAAGATATCAAATGGCTGTACCTTTAATAGATGAAAATAACAATTTAATAACTTATGAACAATTGCTTAAAACATTTAAAAGTAAATTTAGATATTATTTAGGTGATTATCATACAAAAAGAGGTGTATTTTTTACTTGTTCCCATGACAAAAAAGATATTAAAGAATTTGTTCAATTATTAAAGTGTACAGAAAAAGCAAAAAATATTCATTTAAGAAACGAAGAATATTTCAACAAAATTGTGGATAACTTTAAAAATAGAGCTTGTATTTTATTTGGAAAAGTAGATTTGAACAAATATTTAGATTTTTTAAACAATAATAATGGAAAAGAAGAGGAAATTAATCAAGTAAAAGAATTACTAAAAGATCAAGATATACTAACTTTATCAAGTGCTCTATTATTACTTCCTGTAAATGAAGGATATAGATGCAGTGAATATTTATATGCAGGAAATGATTTAAGACTAAATAAACTTAATGTTTCTGGTGGAATTGCTTTAGAAGCTGCAAAAATATCAATTGAAAATAAGTGTCATTACTGTAATTTAGGTGGTATATCAGGAACACTAGATGATTCTCTTACTAAATTTAAATCTAAATATAATGCTGTAATACTAGAATTTGCTGGAGAATATGATCTTATAATTAATAAAACAAAATATAATTTTATAAAAATATTTAAACCGGTTTTATCAAAATTATATAAATTAATAAAAAAATAAGTAAGATTTCGTTATACATCTTACTTTTTTATTCGTTATTTAAATAAACAACTGGTAATAAACTTTCAAAATTAATTTTATTATTTTTTGTATACATCGCATTAAGTCTAACATTATTTTCAGTTAAATTATCAATTTTTAATGCATATTTATCTTTAACATCTTTAGGTAATGGAAAATTAATTATATTTATATCATTTATTTTAAAATAATCAAAGAAATCTTCTGGCACATCACATATATACCCTGAAGGCCAGTATTTATTAATATTATCTTTAAACATAACATATATATTATCATCATCTAAATCTAAATTACATATAAATTTAGTATTTAGATCACCACTATGCCATATTTTAGACATTATTATTTTATATGTATAAATATATTTATCAATAAAATTAAACTGGTATGATAATATTTTTTTTATTGCTTCTTTAGTATACTCGTATTCCTGATTAGTTAACAAGTATAAATAATTACCAACTATATAATATAAATTATTAATAAAATTCTTTGTATTATCTTTATTATATATAGTAGATACTTTATTATATCTATCAATTAATTGATGCAACTCTTTTATATAAATTAATCTTTTTGATTGATTCTTCATTCCTCTATTAATATTCTCTATATCAATATTTGATGAAAACATTTTTAAAGCATTATATTTATTTATAATATAAATTCCCAAAGGAGAATTCTTATTTATATTAGAAATATCTAATCTATCAAAAACTCTATCAACATAATCAACTACATTTACTAAATCTGTGCTTACTTCTTTTTTTAATTTATTAGAATTATATTCTATTTTATTAAGTATTTCTTTATTTTTTTTTGCATTTTCCATATTATCTGTTAACAATTTAATAGGCACTAATTTTTCATGCATCTTAATTATTGCATTAGCAATACTTCTATATCTTGAATCGACATTTTTTAAAAAATCTAAATCTATTGAATAATATAGTCTATGATTTTCATTTCTTAATTTCTCTAAAACTTTATCGCTTTTTTCGAATTCATTTTTTAATTCTTCCAATATAGATACATTTTTCACACTATCCATATAAGCACCCTCTATTCTTATATAAATTATATATTTTTTTTTATAAAATTGCAATAAAAAAAGATGAATATAATCTATTCACTTAGTTTATCTATTAATTCATCTTTATTTAATTTACTATAATTTTTTAATCCTTTTTCTTTTGCCATTTCTTTTAATTCATCTAATGTTTTATCATTTAGATCCATATCACTTTTTTCGTCTTCATCTGGCATATGACCATGTTCTACAAGATATTCAATTTGTTCTTTAGTAATTGTTTCATATTCTAATAATGTTTTTGCAATTAAATCAAGTAAATCTTTGTTTTCATTAATTATTTTCTTAGTTACATCGTAACATTCATTAATTATTTTTCTTTGTTCTTGATCTATTTCAAATGCAACTTGGCTTGAAAAGTTACGTGTCTTATTATAGTCTCTTCCTAAAAATACACTTGATTCTTGATGTTCAAATTGAACAGGTCCAAGTTCACTCATACCATATTCTGTAACCATAGCACGCGCTATTTTTGTAGCTTTTTCAAAATCATTATGCGCACCAGTTGTAATTTCATTAAATTGTATTTCTTCAGCAACACGTCCACCTAATAAACCACTAATTGTCTCAAGTAATTCTTTTTTAGTAGATAAGAATGTTTCTTCCTTAGGTAACATTAGATTGTATCCACCTGCTGCACCTCTTGGAATTATTGTTACTTTTTGTACTTCATTTGCCCCTTCTAATTTAATACCAACAACGGCATGTCCAGCTTCATGGTATGCTACAACTTCTTTTTCATGTTCAGTATATTGTTTACTTTTTTTAGCTGGTCCCATAATAACTCTATCATGTCCTTCATCAATCTCTGCCATAGTTATTTTATCTTTACCACGTCTTACAGCAAGTAATGCTGCCTCATTTAATAAATTCTCTAAATCTGCACCACTAAATCCTACAGTTCTTTTTGCAATATTAGAAAGTTTTACATTACGAGCAAATTTCTTACCTCTTGCATGTACTTCTAGTATTTCTTCGCGACCTTTTATATCAGGTAAATTAACGGTAATTTGTCTATCAAATCTACCTGGTCTAAGTAATGCTGGATCAAGAACATCTGGTCTATTTGTTGCAGCAATAATAATTATTCCTTCATTTGCTCCAAATCCATCCATTTCAGTAAGTAACTGATTTAATGTTTGTTCACGTTCATCGTGTCCTCCACCTAAACCAGCACCTCTTTGTCTTCCTACAGCATCTATCTCATCTATAAAGATTAAACATGGAGCATTTTGTTTTGCTTGTTTAAACATATCACGAACACGTGATGCACCTACTCCTACAAATAGTTCAACAAAATCTGAACCACTTATATAATAGAAAGGAACATTAGCTTCTCCAGCAACTGCTTTTGCAAGCAATGTCTTACCTGTACCTGGAGGACCTACTAATAATACTCCTTTAGGAATTCTTGCACCCATACTTTGAAATCTTTTTGGTTGTTTCAAGAAATCAATTAATTCTGCTACTTCTTCTTTTTCTTCTTCTAATCCGGCTACTTCTTTAAAAGTTACTTTATCTTTATCAGATGTAAGTCTTGCTTTACTCTTTCCAAAATCCATTGACTTATTAGCTGCACCCATCTGTCTTGTAATAAAGTAAAAACCTACTCCTACAAGTAAAACTATAGGTAAAACATTTATAAGCAATGATATTAATATACTTGATGATGGATCAGATGATGTACTAACGTCAAAATCATATTCTTTTCTTCCTTCATAAATTTCTTTAATAGTTTCATCGGCTAATGGTGCTGATGCTTGAAATGTTTCGTTTTCTTTATAATTTTTCATTTTTCCTGTAAGTTCATATATTCCAGCACTACTATTAGGGGTAATATTTAATTCTGTTATTTTATTTTTATCCATTGCCTTCATAAGTTCACTATAAGATAATTTATTTATAGTTCTATTAAATACATTAAATAAGTATATAACTCCTAAAAATATAATTATCAACGCAACCCAGGAAGCAATACTTCTTTTAACACTCTTTTTTCTCATAAAAACATCCTTTCTTGCTCATACTTAAGTATTATATCATACTTTATACTATTTTTTCTATCAAATTGAGATTTTTTTAGACCAGGTATCCATAGTATATTATCATTACTATCAACAACGATTGGATACATATCTCTAGATTCTATAGGAATTTTACAATCAATAAAAATATTCTTTACCTTCTTTAATTCTTTCATGTTTTTTACGTGCATTTTATCACCGATTTTTCTACACCTTACATATAAGGGTAAAGAAATTTCGCTACTATCTAAATATAATATATTATTGTCAGTTTCATTTGATGATTCTATTTTTTTTATAACACCATATCCCTTTATATTGGTAGTATCTTCAATTATATATTTATAAAATGCTTTATTTTCGTCAGTAATTATATACCCTAAATTATATGATTTAATAAATTTATATCTACCAGGTAAGTCAATAGATACATTTGATTTTTTATTACTTATACAAGTATATATTGTTTCAATATTTATATCATTAATCAAATGAATATCATTTTTATAAAAACTATACAAATATTTTGACACAATATTGTCAATAACTATTTTATCTTCTTTTAATAATAACTTAATATTTATCTTTTCATCTTTAACAACTACATCATAAGTTTTATTTACATATTTTTCTAAAAAGTTACTAACTTCATTTATTTTTTCAGAAAATTTAACAAATTTTAAATGTACATTTTGATTTTCATCTTTAAGTTTTGGGAGTATATATTTTCTATATCTATTACGTGTATAAACATCTTTTAAATTAGATTTATCAATTGCATACCATAAATTATTACTATCCATATAATTTTGTATTTCTAGCTTTGTTTTTGTAATTAATGGTCTTACAATTTTATAACTTCCCATATCATTTTCTTTAATAAATCCTGAATAACCAGACAAGCTAGAACCTCTTACTATTCTCATTAAAACAGTTTCCATTAAATCGTCACCATGATGAGCAGTCATTAAATATTTAGCTGTATACTTATTTACTAATTTATTAAAAAAATTATATCTTATATTTCTTGCATAATCATGAAAATTTGTATTTTCATATTTTTCTATCTTCATATATTCAAATATTATATTATTATCTTTACAATATTTTTCTACTTGATTTTTTTCAAACTCACTTTCAGCTACTCGTACATTATGATTTACATGTGCAACTACTATATTAATATTTTTGATTTTTCTTACCTTAACGAGTATATCTAACAAGCACATTGAATCTGGTCCACCAGATATTGCAGTAACAACACAGTCATTTTTGTCAAGTATTTTTAATAAATATTCAATTACATCTTTCATAAATCACCCATCCGCAAAATATATTCTAATACAAAATAATTTTTTTATCAATAAATTTATACCATTATAAGATGAAAAATAATTGAAAATTAAAAAAGAATATCTATTTATGATATTCCTCGTTATTATTTATTTTAAATGCTCTATATATTTGTTCTAGCAATATAACTCTAAATAATTGGTGGGGAAATGTTAAATCCGAAAAAGATAACTTTAAGTTACTCCTAGCACTTACTGAGTTACTAAGTCCATACGAACCACCAATTATAAATACAATATTAGAATTAATAATTAAAGTTTTAGCTAAAGTATCAGCAAATTTAACACTATTCATTTTAATTCCATTAATATCAAGCGTTATAACATAATCCTTATCTTTAATATTATTAAGTATATTAATGCCTTCCTTTTCTATAATATCATTTCTATTTAAATTACTAATATCATTCAATTCTATAATTTCTAATTTAGTATATTTACTTAGTCTTTTTTGATACTCACTAATTGCATCTTTTAAATATTTTTCTTTTATTTTACCAACGCATATTATTTTTATCATACTTGACATACCTCAGACAATTCATTTTGAAATGTAATTTCAATATTATTAAACTTAATATTTTTATCTTTTAATTCTTTTTTTAAAGTATTTAGTGCAATCTCAGATGTATTATTTTGTTCACTTAAGTGGGCAAGATAAACTTTTTTAGTATTTGGTCCAATAAATTCAGACATATAATATGCAGAATCTTGATTAGATAAATGTCCTGTATCTCCTAATATTCTAATCTTAGTATGATGTGGATAATTAGGATTATTCATAAGCATTTCTGGATCATGATTACTTTCGAAAATATATATAGTTTTATCATATAATTTTTTAAAATATCTTTTATTAATATAACCTGTATCTGTTATATATACACATGAAATTTCATCTTCTTCAATAATATAACCATTAGAATCAGCTACATCATGCGAAGTTTTTATACTAGTTATTTTTACATCATCTATCTCATAATATACTGGTATATCAAATACATTTTCTAACATTAGATTACATTCCTTATATATTTTTTCAGTCATATAAATGTTAGGTTTATGTTTTTTTGAAAAAACTCTAAGTCCGGCTACGTGATCAATGTGGGCATGTGTTATTAATATTGTATCTATTTCATCTGGATCGACGCCAATTGATTTAAGTGATCTTTCAACGTAAGCGCAACTGTTCCCTATATCAATTAAGATTTTATGATTCTTTGTCTCAATATATGAACAGTTCCCCTTACTACCACTTGATAAAACACAAACTCTCATTATAAATAATTCTCTGGATTAACAACACACGAATATTTTTCACAAGTTCTAATTTCAAAGTGTAAATGAGGTCCTGTTGCCCATCCACTTGATCCGACATATCCAATTAATTGACCACGTTCTACAACTACACCAGGTTTAATGCCACTAGCATATCCTGATAAGTGTCCATAAAGTGAATAATATCCATTATTATGATTAATTATTATATGATGTCCATATGTTCCAACATAAGATGCCGTTGTAACAACACCATTATTTGTTGCATATACAGGTGAACCATAACCTGTTCCTGCTATATCAAGTCCAGAGTGAAAATTGCCTTCACCAAATACAGCTATACGATATCCAAATCTAGAACTTAAAATATAACCTTGACCAGTTGGCCATCCCCATGAAGATGTACTACCAATATGAGGTGTTACTTTAGTACCTACTGTAATTTTTCTATCTATAGAACTTTTAATAGTTTGCTTACTAACAGGTTCTACATAAGCTATTTCACCATTAACCACCTTAACATTTTGAGAAACACGTTCTATTCCGGTTTCACCTTCTTGAGTGACAACTTGATCACCCTGAGTCATAGAACTATCATATACTTCAACAGTGTTATAATTAGATTCAACATCATTTACACTATATTTTTCTTCAACAATATTTATTTGTGGATCTACTTTAGCAATCTTTACTTGTTTTCCTGTATATAATAAATTATCTTCACTAGTATATTCAGGATTAGAAATTAAAAATTCTTCAACACTTATCTGATTATTATAAGCAATACTACTAATAGAATCACCTTCATTAACTGAAACAGTAGTCTCATTATGATTATCACCATATAATAAAAATTGAACAAGTTCAGTTGAATCAGTATATATTTTTTCATCAGTTGATATATTTACAGCCTTATATGATATATCTTCATCAACATATACATTATTAATTAAATCCCCCGTTGATTCAATTTCAGGTTGGTTATCTTCCTTATATTGATTATAAGCATTATCACCAATAAAAATTGAAGCCATCGTATCTATAGAATCACTAAATATTTTTTTATCTGTAACATAAACCTCTTTATCTTTATTGTCACTATGAATAGTAAACTTATACCCCGGTATTGTGCAATTTTTCTTTTCAATTATCTTCTTATACATTGCCTCTGTTGATACAAGTGAAGTTTTATAAGTTTTAACTTCTTTCATTTCAATGCCATTAGGAATATATATCTTATCAGATTCTAAATATATTTTGTTATTATCATAATAATCTCTAATTTCTTTAATTTCTTTATCCGATAAGTTCCACATACGATTAGAATTATAATACTTTAAGTTAGAATACTTAGCATCACTAATTTTACAGGCATCCTTATTACTAAGCATATAAGTAACTTTAGCTTCATCAGCCATATTAACAAACAAAGGATAGTCCGCACCTATTTTTCCTTCATCCATACTACTAACTAATTCATTGAAATCATCAAGAGCATTTATCTTTTTTTCATAATCTCTTACATTTTCACGAATTACATTTGCTTGTGAATCAATATAATTTTCAAGTTCTCTTCTAGAATTAATCATTCCTAGTTGTTCACCATCTAAATAAACCTGATAAAATGTATTAGGAAGCTTAGACTTACTATGACTACTTGCTAAAAATAAAATCAAACCGCTCACTAATACCACACTAAAATACATAAAAAACTTTTTCATTATACACCCTCTTCAAAATTTGCAACATTAGCAAACGTACTTGTATTTCTTTGAAATATAAGTGGAATGTCCATAAGTGGACCATTACGATGTTTTCTAATTACAAATTCCATTAAACTATTCTCTTTTTCTCTTTCTTCATCACTACAATGAAGAAAAGCAACTATATCAGCATCCTGTTCTATCGCTCCCGATTCTCTTAAATCACTAAGCATTGGCTTTTTATCTGTTCGCTGTTCAATACCACGAGACAACTGTGATAATGCTATTACAGGAACATCAAGTTCCATGGCCATTGTCTTTAATGCACGAGATATATCTGATACTTCTTGTTGTCTATTTGCACCACTCTTACTATTTCCTTGAATTAAAGTTAAGTAATCTATTACAACTATATCTAATCCTGATGGAGATGCAGCAAGACGTCTACATTTAGCTCTAATTTCATTAACAGTTATTCCAGCAGTATCATCTATAAATATTCGTGATTCAGAAAGTCTACTTACAGCTTCATTAACTCTTTTCCAATCACTATGATTTAAATTACCAGTTTTAAGCTTTCCAGAATCAATTTGACCTACTGATGCAAGCATACGAGTAGCAAGTTGTTCTGCTCCCATTTCCATATTAAACAAAGCAACACTCTTTTTGGCGTTTATAGCAATATTATTTACCATATTAAGTGCAATTGCAGTTTTTCCCATACCAGGACGAGCAGCAATTATAATAAGCTCATGAGGATGAAATCCGGATGTTATTTTATCAAGTTCATAATAACCTGTTGGAATACCTGTTATATCACCTTTCATAGAAGCTAATTTTTCTAAATCGTTTTGTGTTTTTACAAGCACATCTTGAATAGTCTTAAACTCCGTAGAACGAATATTTTTTGATACATCAAATATCTTTTTTTCAGCTGTTTCAATTACTTCATTTACATCATTAGTAGTATTATAACTTTCCGTAATAATACTTGTTGCCTCATCAATAAGCTTACGAAGTACAAACTTGTCTTCTACTATCTTAATATATTCATCAACATTAGCTGCTGTTGGTACACTTTCAATTACCTCAGTTAAATACTCAATACCACCTACTTGGCCAAGCCAATTTCTATTATTTAACTCTTCTACAACAGTTGTTAAATCAACTGGTTTACCTTTACTATCTAATTCATAAATGCAAGAAAATATTTTTTTATGACTATCTAAATAAAAAGAATCCTCTTTTAAGTTTTCAAGTACTTTCTGCAT
>CAMKQS010000037.1 GCA_946414975.1 uncultured Caryophanales bacterium
GTAATCATATATCTTAAAAAACAATATATGCCGTCAATTTATAATTTTAACAAAAATATTTCAATCTGTCAATGAATTTGACATTCAAAAACATAAAAACCTTTATTTTTCTTTATTGTAGTTACTTTGTAGCATTCTTCCAAATCTTTTTTTAAACTTTTAGCTCCCTGATCTTTATTAATTACTAAATATAACTTACCATTTTTCTTTAAATGTTCTTTTGCATCAAACAATATTTTATATAATATTTCTTTCCCTACTCTAATTGGTGGATTAGTTATTATAAAATCATATTTTTTTAAAACATTAGAATATATATCAGATAAAAATATATTAACATCTACCATATTTATATGTGCATTTTTTATAGATAAATTAATAGCCCTTTCATTAACATCTACCATATCTACATTACATTCACAATTTTTCTTTATATATATTCCTATAGGTCCATAACCACATCCAAAATCTAGAATATCACCTTTTATTTCGCTTAAATTTATGGATTCAAGTAAAGTTCTAGTCCCAAAATCTAAATACTTTTTCGAAAATACATTATTATCTGTATAAAAAGGATAAATATTATTATTAATTTCACACTTTATTAATTTTTCATCACTTTTACTTTCCGGATTTGAATCAAAATAATACGCCATAATACCTCTATTTCTATAATATTTTAAAATTTTTTTATTAAACCTTCATTACAATAATTTTTCCAATATTTTATTTTTTGCACTTTCTTGATCTAATTCTTTTAAACTGCATAAATATTCATTTCTCACTTCAATAATTTTTTTATCATAAAAATCTGGTTCGTTATTTTTGTTTTCTATATAAATGATTTTTTTATTTTGTTTTAAAGTTTCAAAACTATCATATGATATTTTTATTTTTCTCAAATTTTCTATATCAACAAGTAATATTTTGTTTGTGTTATTTTCTTTTCCAACATACATATATATTCCATAAGTGTGCTCTGTCTTTTTTGCTAATTTATCAAATGCTTTTATTTTAAGCATAGTCTCATCAAACTCTTCATCTGTATGTTCACTTAAAAATACAGCAATATCTAAATATTCTTTTGTTAATGGTTCTTTTAGTAATTCGTATAATCTATCTTTTTTTTTCTAAATATTTTTTTCTTCTTTTTAAAAAATTAGTACATTTTTTTCTCCCTAATTTTATTTCATCATCATTCATAAAGTCCACCATTATAAAAACACTTAAAGCCCATACTAAACGTATAGGCTTAAATACTTAAAATAAAATTATTTTAATTCAATAGTAGCACCAGCTTCTTCAAACTTAGCTTTTAATTCTTCAGCTTCATCTGATTTAGCTTTTTCTTTAATAACGCCACCGTTATCTGCGATAGCTTTAGCTTCTCCTAAACCTAATCCAGTAACTTCTTTAATTAATTTAATAACGGCAATTTTGTTTGCTCCACAGCTAGCTAGAACAACATCTTGTTCAGATGGACCAGCAGCAGCAGTATCTGCAGCAGGTGCAGCAGCAACTGCAACAGCAGATGGATCTACACCAAATTCCTCCTTCATTAAATCAACTACTTCTTTAATTTCTAAAAGAGTCATTTCTTTTAGTGAATCAATAATTTCTTGTGCGCTTAATTTTGCCATAATATATCTCTCCTTTCAATTATTATTTTTCTTCTAAATTTTTACTATGTAAATCTAAGCAAATTGCAAAATCTCTTGCAATACCCATAAGTCCAGATGCAAACATTGTAAGTAATCCTTCTCTTGATGGGATAGTAGCTAACTTGTTTAGCTCTTCAATTTCAGTAACTTTACCATCAACAATACCAATCTTCATCTCTAGTGCTGGATGATTTTTAATAAAGTTACTTGCTGCTTTAATTGGTTCAATAATATCTTTACCATATACAAATACTTTTGGACCATTTAATTCTTTCTCTAAATCAATATCTAGAGTTTTTAAACTACGAGCAACTAACGTATTTTTGTAAATCTTAAGTTCAGAATTAGATTCTCTTAACATTCTTCTAAGTTCCATAGTCTCTGCAACAGTTAAACCATGATTTTCAAGTAAAATGAAAGATGCAGAATTCTTAACATTTTCAGTAATTTCATCAATTACAGCTTGTTTCTTTTCAAGTATCTTTGGATTTGCCATATTACACCTCCTTATCATGTGTAATACCGTTAAAAAGTCCTAGCAGAATACCACTAGGACTTTAGAGTTCTTAAAAATTTAAGTGCCTCGGTAGGACTTATTTATGCCTACTGTCTACGGTATTTCTCCAACTGCGTTATATTATAACACAATACTTTTTAATTGTAAATATTAAACATCAAATTCTGTTTCATCAATTTTAATTCCAGGACCCATTGTTGATGAAATAGTTATACTTTTAACATATTTACCTTTAACAACACTAGGTTTAGTCTTAATAATTAAAGAAACAAATGCATTTAAATTCCCTAGTAGCTTATCAGCATCAAATGATACCTTACCAATAGAAACAGCAACATTACCATAACTATCAGCACGATATTCTACACGACCTTTTTTAACATCTTCAACTGCCTTTTTAACATCCATTGTTACAGTACCAGTTTTAGGGTTAGGCATTAATCCTTTAGGTCCTAATACACGACCTATTTTACCTAAAGCAGGCATCATATCTGGAGTAGCAATTAAAGTATCAAAATCAAACCAATTCTCATTAGCGATCTTATCAATCATATCAGCATCTCCAACATAATCAGCACCAGCATCCTTAGCTTCAGTTGCTTTAGCTCCTTTAGCAATTACTAATACTTTCTTAGTTTTACCAATACCATTAGGAAGAACAGTTGCTCCTCTTAATTGTTGATCTGATTTTTTAGTATCTAGATTTAAATTTAAAGATATTTCTACAGTTTCATCAAATTTAGCACTTGCTAATTCTTTAACTAATTTAACTGCTTCATCTCTAGTATACTTTTTATTTTTTTCTCTCTTACTAGTTGCATCTAAATATTTCTTAGATCTTTTCATACAATCCTCCTTATAAGTTTTAATTATGCGGATAAATTATATTAGTCTACTATTTCAACACCCATGTTTTGTGCAGTACCTGCAACAATTTTCATGGCTTCTTCTACAGTATAACAATTTAAATCTGGTAACTTAATTTCTGCAATTTCCTTAAGTTGAGCTTTTGTAAGTTTTCCAACAATCTCATCCTTACCTTTAGAAGACCCTTTCTTAATCTTAGCTGTCTTCTTAATTAAGAATGCAGTTGGTGGAGTCTTAATTACAAATGTAAAACTTCTATCATCCATTACAGTTATTTCAACTGGTAGGATATCACCCATCTTATCTCTAGTTGCATCATTATACTTAGTACAGAATTCCTGTAAATTAATTCCAGCTGGACCTAATACAGTACCTACTGGAGGAGCCGGTGTAGCTTTACCCGCAGGAATTTGTAATTTAATTTTCTTTACTATTTCTGCCACAAAAAACACCTCCTATATTTATTTATTTATATATATTTAAAACTCTATCGTGGTAAAAATGCTCCGCATAAACAAAACTCCCACAGATAAAATTTAAATAAACGAATTAATAATATCACAAAATTATTGTTTTGTAAATATCTATCCAATTATTTCTATTGTTTGAACATATTTTGCATTAACCATTGAGTTATCTTCAAATATTACAAAGTATTCGCCACCAAAACCAGCACAAGTTTTAATAACACCTTCATAATATTTAGTTGTTAGCATAGCGTCATCAAATTGACGGACAAACGCAACACCAATTTTTACTTTTTACCTTTTAATTCATCTATCATATCTTACACCATTTCTAAACTTTCTCTATCTCATCAAATCCAACTTCAACCATAGTCTCTTGACCAAATAAGTCTAGAGCTACTTCTATCATTTGTTTTTGCATATCAATGTTTTTAACTTTACCAAACATATTAGCAAAAGCACCTGTTTTAACTTTAACTGAATCATCAACTTTAAGTTCTGCTTCAATATCTATTCTACTCATATTCATAGAACCTAAAATTCTGTCTACTTCATCTTTAGTAAGTGGGAAAGGTTTAGCACCTTTACCAGATGATCCGATAAATCCAGTTACTCCTGGTGTATTACGAACGACAAACCATGCTTCATCAGTCATAATCATTTCAACTAAGATATATCCTGGGAACATTTTTACTTTTTTTTCTTTTTCAGTTCCATCTTTTAATGTTTCAACAACAGTTTCTTCTGGAACAACTACTCTAAAGATATAATCTTCCATTCCCATGCTGCTAGCACGCATTTCTAATTTTTCTTTTACCTTATTCTCATGCCCCGAATAAGTATTAACAACATACCATTCTTTTTCCATTATAACACCTTTGTAAGTCCTAATAATGTATCAATTAGGGTAAAAAATGCCATAAAGAACACTAGTGATAATATAGTTGCAGCAGAATATACTATCATGTCTTTCTTCTTAGGCCATCTTACTCTTTTTAATTCTTTTTTTACATCTACAAAAAAGCGAGCTATTTTTTTCATAAAACCTCCAAAATTTATTTAAAATAAAAACACTTCCGTGTGCTAATAAAATATTAACACACAAAACCTTATTTGTCAATTACTTTTTCTTTTGATATATAACTGCTCTATCACGCCTACCGTTTTTATTTTCTATATTTTTGAGATAATAATTATCAACAATTTTTTTATTCTCAATTTTTTCTAATTTATTATCATTTTCTATATCGTGCAGATAAGTAATTAATATCTTACCGTTAACACTCAGCAAACCTATATATCTATTAAGAGCTTTTTTAAATTTTTTTAATCTAAATAATTTATTATTATAATCATATATATTAGATAATAAAATATTATCATACTTCTTATCTATTTCATAATCTTTTATATTAAATATATTTTTATTAATAAATTTAATATTGGCATAATCTAACATATACTTTAATTTATTATATTCAGTATCGTTTTTTAAATAACAATTAAATTCTTTTATCTCGTTATAGGAATTATAGCTTTGAAATAATGTATAACCAATCATATAATCAATAAAATTATCATATAAACTATCCCAAAAATATTTTGATTCTTTATTAATATCACCAAGTTTATTTCTTATTTCTTTATATATTTTTTTTCTAAAAAAATTATTTTTTAAATCCTTCGTTCCGCATATTAAGAAACTTTCAAATTCTTCCTTAGTAAATGTTTTTATAACTGCTATCTTTAGATTTAAATAATGTAGTGAAAAAGGATTTATATCTGCAAACGTGATATCAAGACATCCTCTATTTATTGCATTTAAAACTTGATCACCTGAAGATCCTACTGTAAATAAGTTACTATCTTTTAAATTAAAATCATTCATATAACTATCTTGATTCTCAGTTGTAAAATCATATATATTATCAAATCTTCTCAAACTTGAATAATTAATAATTCTTTTAGCTTTTTTTATTTGTTTTTCTATATCCATAATATCTCACGAGAGTTATAATAACAAATTTTTTTATTTTTTACAAGAAAAAAAGAAGCAAAGCTTCAATTTTCAGTATATTCATAATTTTCTTCTACAGACACACTATCAGCAGCAACTTCATTTTGATTGATAAAAGTTACAAAAACTGAATATAATCCTATAAATGCAACGAAAACTATGCTACACATTAAACTCATTTTTAAATCTTTTTTACTCATAACACACCTTATCTATTATATCTTAATTCTCCCATTTTACTTGTTGGAATAAATCCAGCATCACACTTAATTAAGTCTGGAATTCTATTTACTATAGTTGCACATGTTAATTCTACTGTAGCAGGTCTATTAATAATCATATGAGTATCAGGTTCTCCATGTACCGTCCAGTCATTTGAATCAAATTCAGTTTCATCATAAACTTTTCCAACGCATTCAGTTTCTACTATAATACCTTCTTTAGTAGTTGTTGTAACTTTAGCGCTCATTCCTGTTGCATCACCTTTTTTAATAGTCATATTTAAAGTAGATGAATAAATATCTTCTTTAGCTATTTGAGGAATACATTCTTGTGTTTGCTTATCAACAGTAAGACCTAATTTATCACAAATCCAGCCATTAGTATTCCACATATAACTTGGAGCATATTCTCCTTTATCAATCATTTGTTGTCTTTCTTCATCACTTATTCTATCCACACTAGCAATTTTAGAATCAAATTCATCTAATGTAAGTCCTGCACCATGTGCTTCTGCTAAAGCAATTCCATAATCTTCAACATTATAAGAAGTACGACCTTGAATTTTAGTAATCTTATTTGTAGCACCACAAATAGTACTAATTAAGTTACCCCAGAAAGCATCTTGATATCCACTTCCTGTAATAGTACAATTATTCTTCTTAGCTAATTCATCTATTTCTTTAGTTAATTTAGGTGATGAATTAAATGGATAAAATGCTTCTTCACAAGTTGTAATTGCATTAATTCCAAGTTCTGCACACAACTTAAGTGCCTCTTCTAAGTCTGTCATAAGACTCATAGTAGTTACAATGCAAACATCTGGTTTAACATCTTTTAACATATCTCTAGCTTCATTTACAGAAGTTATTTTAACCCCTACATCTTCACCTTCTAAAATACAAGAAACATCCTTGCCAATAATATCTTCATTAATATCAATAGCACCAACTAGCTCATATCCTCTTTCTATAGCATAACGCATAGTGTACTTAGACATCTTACCACATCCATATTGTACAAACTTAATCATATCATTACCTACCTTTCTAAATTAATTATAGCACATTATTTACTTATTAAACAAGTAATTATTATTTTATATGTAAATAAAAAAACTAGTATTAAAATTATACTAGATAAAATAAATTATTAAAATTGCTTTTCAAATTCCCCTTTAATACCTAAGCCTTCACTTTTAACCATAAAAATAGATATATTTAACTTTTTCATATGTCTTTCTAATTTTATTAATTCATATTTTGTTAATACAGTATAAATAATATATGTTCTAGAATCATCATATCCACCTTTAGCATTCCAATAAGTAAAATCTCTATTTAATTCATTTTTGATATATTCATTAATTATTTTTGGATTCTCTTTACAAAATATAAATGCAGTGGAACAGATATTTTGTTCATGCATTTTATCCGTCATAAGACTATCTACAGCTGAAGATATTATAGAATAAATCATTATTGAAATACCGTATCTTATTCCCGCAATTGCATAAATAAATATATTAACAATTAAACCTAACTTTCCAACAGAAAAATGATTATTCTTTTTAGCAAGAGCAAGGCCTACTATATCAGTACCACCTGTTGATGCACCACTAGATAAAATCATTCCAACACCAATACCACTTAACAAACCTCCTATTACAACGTTTGCTAAAACATCATCTATAATTAACTGACATGGTATTAATGATAACATAATAGACTGTATAGATACCGCAAACAAGGTTCTGAAAAAAAATGTTTTCCCGATTGACTTATATGCAATTATAAATAAAGGTATATTTATTATATAATATATAATACCACTAAAATCAAATGATATATCAATTCTAAATACATCAATAATAAAACTTCTGATTATTTGTGAAATTCCTAATATTCCACCTGTATATAGATGATTTGGAACTACAAAAAAATTTATAGCAAAGCAAAATATAAATGAACCTAATATTGCTTTTGTAAAATCCATAAAATTCCAATTTAATATTTTATTAATTTTTTTCATAAAATCACTCCCAAACGTACTACATTATAGCACTAAAAAAAGAAAAGAACAAAATGAAAGCGCAAGAAATGCGTTCTAGACTAATGGAAGGAATTCCAATTACAAATTTTAAATTAGTTGATAAAATTATTGAATTAATTACTAAATTTTTAAAAGCAAACAATTTTGATGAAAAGCTCTTTTTTAAAATGATGCAAAACACAAAATTTTCTATAATTGACTTTAGAGTCTTTGATGATACAAAAGGCTTGGCGTTTTCTGCAGGTAAAACTATTTCTTTTAACTCATCAATTTGTCAATTTGATGAAAAAGGTAATTTTAAAGGCGTTAATTCTGAGCATATTGAATTATTATCTCATATTATTTTTCATGAAATGTTTCATAGAATTAGTTCCTTTAGAGATGATATAGGTGAAGTAAATGCTAAAGACACTGCTTTATCAGAAGGATTTACAGACTTTTTTGCTGAAATGTTAAGTGGAAATAATGGCCCAAACAGAAGTAAAACATATCAGTTTTCTAAAGATGTGTGTAATATGTTTTATGTTATATTAGGAACTGATAAAGCACTTGATGATTATATTAATAATCTAATGAAATATCCAAATTTACAAGAATTATTTGCACAATATGGATTAGATTTTAAGCAATTTGTAATTCTATTTGATAGAGCATTAAATATGCGTTATAGAAAAGAAAACATTGATGAAATAATATCTTTAGAAAATGAGATACTAATAACTTTAAGAGACAGTCTATTTATACCTTTTATGAATAATCATCCTGAAATGGAAGAAGTAATAAAAAATAAATTTAATAGTTTATTTAAAGAAAGAAAATTGATTATTAATGACGAAAAAACGATTTAATTAAAAATCGTTTTTATTTGCTTCTTTTCCATATAAATATTGATGATAAAAATCCACCTAGTAGTGCAACTAACATATCTTGCATAGTATCAGTAACACCTGTATCCAAAGTATGTTGCAGATTCATTCCGACACATGTATCCATAAAATATTCAAATAATTCCCAAACAACAGCTATTATAGCAACTATTCCCATACAAAATATTATTTTTAATAATTTGTTTTTTTCTTTAGATATATGTTTATATATGATTAATGCCAAAATAAATGTAGCAATTCCAGATAGAAAATGAACAAACATATCATACCAAGATATAGTATTATATAAGTTAACCACACATCCTAAAAAATCAGCTAAGAAAATAAATATATAATACATCATTGTTTCTATATCTGTTAATTTGTACTTCGTTTTATTAATAATAAATGGTAATAATAGTATTGGAAATATAGCAATATATGTTAGTACTCTTGAATAGTTATTATTACAAAAAGCTATTATAGCTATTATAACTGTTAAGATATTCATTAATATTAATAATATTTTGCTTATTAATTTATACATTATTCTCTCCTTTATAACATATTTTCTCATGATTATTTAAAACTCCTATAGCTTCTAAATATGAATAAATAATAGTACTCCCAACAAACTTCATACCTTTTAATTTTAAATCCTTAGATATCTTATCTGATAGCTTAGTATGTGTATGAAATCTCTTATACTTTATTTGTTTGTTTTTAGTAAAATGCCAAATATAGTTAGAAAAACTTCCATATTCTTTTTGTATATTTAAAAATATTTTAGCATTATTAATAACTGCCTCTATTTTTAATTTATTTCTTATTATGTTTTCATTATGCATTAATTCATCTATTTTATCAGTATCATAATTAATTATTTTATAAAGATCATAATTATCAAATGCATCTTTAAAATATTCTTGTTTATTTAATACAATTTCAAAACTTAATCCTGCTTGAAACATTTCTAATACTAAATATTCAAAAAGTTTATTATCATCATATGTTGGGTTAGACCAAACAAAATCATGATAATAAACATATTTTTCATTATTTAAATTAACCCATGAACATCTTTTCACATTATATACCTTTGTGTTTTTTTATAAATAATTCCACTATTATATAAATGATTAATCCATATATAACATTTAGTATTAAGCTTGAATATAAGTTTACAATAAAGGTTACTTCATTAAAAGTACAATAATTTAAAATGCATAACAATAAGTAAGAAAATGATTGATAAAATAATATAACTACAATGTCTATTAATAATATATTAAATTTACTTACTTTAATATACTCATATATTAGTGTAATAATAAATGCAGTTGCTAAAAATGATAGTGTATTTGTAAATGGTGTATTAGTATATACTATATCATATAATAGACCTAAGGATGATGAATACACCAAATATTTTACTTTATTATCTTTGAATAATGGATATACTGTTGCAACCGCAATTATTGAAAAAACTGGCATAAATAATGATTCCTCAGGAATAATAAGTGAAATAATTCCTTCTAATACAAACGATATAGCAAGTATTAAAATTATCATTTGGAATTCCTATCTAATACTGTTACAATGTTTATATCATTAAAATTAACAGATGGTGTAACTTCTACTGCTCGTGCTAAATCGTATTTATCTTTAGTTACATTTTTTACTTCACCAATTAATATACCACTTGGAAATATTTCAGATAATCCTGTTGTTACTACTTTAGAACCATTTTTTATTTCTGTATTATCACTTATTCCCTCTATTAAATAGATATTTTTCTTTTTATTATAACTTACAAGTAATCCGTAAATACTTTTATCATCTTGCTCTATTTTAACAGATATCTTATTACTTAATTCATCTGTAGAAAGTAATTTAACTGTACTTGTAAAATTACCAACATTAATGACCTTACCAATTAATCCCTTATTAACTACAACTGCCATTCCTTCTTTTATACCAGATTTAGATCCTTTATTAATATTCAAAGTATTATACCAAGCACCTACATTTCTATTTACAACTTCAGCATTAATTTCTTTATAATCAGTTATTGTATCATTAAGCTCTAACGCCTCTTTTAAATCGTCAATCTCTCCTTCTAATTCCTTTATTCTAGCTTCATATACTTTTGACCTTTCAGCTCTATTTTTCAACTTTTTATATTCCTTATACATCTTATTTTTTTCTTTATTTTCTTTTAGTTGCTTTTTTACCATTTTTACCGGTTTAGATAAGACATCCATTACAAATGTTGTAGAATCCTTAATTGCTTTTTCAAAGAAATTAAGTCTTCTTCCTTCTTTTATAGATCTTGTAGTTAAAACAATTACAAGGGCAAAACAAATCAATACTGCTAGAATAATATATCTTTTCTTATTGCCTTTTTTTTCCATAGAACCACCTATTCAATTATAATACATTAAATTTATTTTTTAAAGAGATATTTTGTTATTTTCTAAAAAACTATAATAATTGTTATTACCTATTATAATATGATCTAATACTTTTATCCCATGTATCTTTCCTATTTCCACTAAATTGTTGGTGCTTTCTATATCCTGAATACTTGGATTAATATTTCCGGATGGATGATTATGAACACATATTATAGCAGATGCACTTAGCATATATGCTTCTTTAAATACTTCTCTTGGATGAATTAAGCTATAGTTTAATGTACCTTTAAAAAGTAATTTTTCTTTAATTACTTTTTTATTATTATCTAAATAAATACAATAAAAATATTCTTGTTTTTTATTTTTTAAAACATCATTATAATAATCAAATACTAATTTTGAATTATTTAATTTTATGTTATTAATATCACTTATTTTCATACTACATCTTCGTGCTATTTCTATAGTAGCAAGTATTATACAAGCTTTACTCATTTTTATTCCAGATATTTTTGTTAGTGATACATAATTATATTTATATAAATTTTTTATACCACCACATTTATTTAAAATAATGCTAGCTAAATCTTTAGCAGAAGTTTTATTATTACCACTACCTATTAATATAGATAAAAGTTCACTATCACTTAAATTAGAACTCCCATATTTAATAAGTCTTTCTCTAGGTCTATCAAGATAGCACATATCCTTAATTCTTATTGCCATTTAATATTATCTCCTCATATTTAGTAAGTCCTTGATTAATTATTTCATTTATAACTATTTCATCATCACTATTAATCAGTATATTATCTAGATTATTAATACTTTCACTAAATTTTGTACTACTAATATAAAATTTTTTTACACTAGTATCTATACTTTTATTTTTAAAATAATTTGTCATTTTTGTTAAATTATCTTTATTTTTAGTAATTCCAACATACATATAATATTTATTATCTTCCTTTCTATATATATAATTTTCTAAATTGATTGAATTTTTCTCCATATCATTTTTTAAATTATATACACCGTTTTCAAGAAAAAAATACTCATCTCCTTCTTTATAAACAGCAATTCCATTATAGTTTTTATATTGTTTAAAAATAAAATAAGAAAGAAAAAAACCAATTATTAGAGATAATAACATTGCGCGTATATATTTCATATAATCACCAATATTATTTTATCTTAATAATTAGTCATTTTGTGTCGAATTATTATTCAATTTAACTAAAACTTCACGTGGTTTTGAACCATTTGATGGTCCTATTATTCCTCTATCTTCAAGAAGATCAATACAACGTGCAGCACGATTATATCCTAGGCGAAATCTTCTTTGAAGTAAAGATGCAGAAGCTTTACCTTGAGTTACTACAAATTCTACTATTTCATTATATAGTGGTTCTTCATAATCATCTTTAGATTCAACCATAGTAGTAGCATTAGCATCTTCATCAGCCACTGTAAGAGTATTATCATAATGGGCTTTTTGTTGTGAACAAACATATTCTACAATAGATTTTGTTTCTTCTTCTGAAATAAATGTTCCTTGAATACGTATAGGAACGTTTTCACCCTGAGGTAGATATAACATATCTCCTTTTCCAAGTAATTTTTCTGCTCCTACCATATCAAGTATCGTACGTGAATCTATTCCAGATGATACAGCAAATGAAATACGTGATGGAATATTTGCTTTTACAACACCAGTTATTACATCAGTAGATGGTCTTTGAGTTGCAACTATCAAATGTATTCCTGCAGCACGTGCCATTTGTGTAATACGCATGATAGAATCTTCTACTTCTTTGGCTGCAACTAACATTAAATCAGCAAGTTCGTCTATTATAACAACTATATATGGCATATGTTTCATTTTATCACTATCAGGAAGTGTTTCATTTTTCTTATCTATATATTTATTATAACTAGTGATATTTTTTGTTTTACTATCTTCAAATACATCATATCTACGTTCCATTTCTGCAACTATCTTTTTAAGAGCTATATTTGCTTTTTTTGCATCAGTTACAACTGGTGCAAGTAAATGTGGAACACCATTATATATAGATAATTCAACTTTTTTTGGATCAACTAATACTAATTTCACTTCATCCGGTTTACTTCGCATTAAAATACTAGCTAAAATACTATTTATACATACTGATTTACCAGAGCCAGTAGATCCAGCTACGAGTAAGTGAGGTGTTTTGTTTATTTCCATCCACCTAGGTTCACCCATTATATCTCTACCTAAAACAGATAGTAATTTACTATTATTTAAGCTTGGAGGTATAACGCTTAACACTTCTCTTACATTAACCATTGATATTGTTTTATTAGGAAGTTCTATTCCGATTGTATTTTTACCAGGAATTGGAGCTTGAATACGAACATCTTTAGCAGCAAGCGCAAGCGCAATCTCTCTATTTAAACTTAATATTTTATTAACTTTAGTACCGGCCCTAATTTCTAATTCATATTGAGTTACTGCAGGACCAACATGGGCAGCAACTACTTTGCCTTCTATTCCAAAATCTTTTAATACTTGAATTAAAATAGGTACATTATGCTTAATTGCTTCACTATTATCTTTACTATTTCCTTTAGATGGCTTTTGAAGTAAAGTAATTGGTGGATACTTATAATTTTTATTATCATCTTCATTTGAAGGTTTAATAATTGCAGCTTCTTCTTTGGCTGGTTCAGGTTCCTGATTTTTAAGTTCATCAAGACTGGATATCACCATTCCTTGGCTTAAAGAATCAGTAACTTCAGGAACTTCAATTTCTTCTTCCTTATTTTTTCCTTTTCTAACTTTTGTAGCAAT
The DNA here is from genome assembly GCA_946414975.1 of uncultured Caryophanales bacterium. The sequence continues at coordinate 13,920 of CAMKQS010000037.1, forward strand.
ATTTTGTGTCCCTTCTTTAGTTTTTTTGAATATATCATATATTGATACACCTGTAAACATAATAGAACCACATACAATTAATGTAATTGCTACAACCATTGTTCCATTTAGAGTTAATAATCCACAAAGAATTGAGGCAAATATAGAACCAATTACTCCTCCACCTGATAATCTCGTACCATTATTTATAAAATCAAACATATTACTAATGGTAGCTTGTATTACTTGAACGCCATTATCGACTATTTTAAATTTATTAATATCATATGAATCAAATGATAAATTTTTCATATATCCAACATGTGATAATATACAAATGGATATAATTATAATATATAGTCCAATTAACTTAGCAGTAAAGAAATTAGGTTTATGCCTATTTATTATCATATATATACCACATATACCAATTAAAACCAATAAAACAGCCCACCAAACACCAACTAAAAATGCAGCAAATCCTTTTATAACATCTGCAACAATTCCAAATGGACAACAACCAACAATACATATTAAAAGTAAAAGAATCCCTTTTAACTCTATCATATATTCTTTATTTTTTTTTGCTTCTTTTCTTCTTTTTCTTTTTGCCATACCATCACCTTAACATTTTAATTATAACACAAAATGATTAAATTGAGTACTTTTTCCTCAATAATAATATACAATAGTAAATTAAATTCTCCTCTAAAAAAAAAAAAAAGAAACATAATCGTTTCTTTTAATTACTTATACAAACTTTAGATCTT
>CAMKQS010000038.1 GCA_946414975.1 uncultured Caryophanales bacterium
TAGAAGGTAATCCTTCTTTAAATACAACCATACCTGATACATTATAATTACCAAATAGATGAGCATTATCAAATATTTCTATTCTATCTAGAATATCTAATTTTAAAATATTTCTTAATTCTTCATTTGCATCGATTGTTCTTTTTTCATCTTTTTTAATTAGTTCAAATTTTTCATTAAGGGCGATTTTAGCATTATTATTAGCCATATTAACAAGTTTTAGTTTTTCTCCTTTTTTAGGTGTTTTAACTGATATTTCTAAATATTGTTCTAATAGATTATTATCTACTATATTTGGAACTAATATTTCTTTTGGTTTAATTATTCCTTTATCATAGAAATTAGCAATATATCTTGTTAATTCTTCTTCAGTAGACTCTATTAAAGGAAAAATCTTAGAGTGACGCTCTAATATTTTAGAATTTCTAATAAAAAACACTTGTATACTTATATATCCTTTATCAGTATAATAACCAAAGATATCTCTATTAGTATTATCCTTTAATTCTACTTTTTGACGAGTTAATGTAACTTTTATATAATCAAGCAGATTTTTTAATTCTAATGCTTTTTCATAATGCATTAATTCTGCTTCTTTTTCCATATCTATTTTTAGCTTATTACATAAATTAGTATCATCACCATTTAAAAACTTGATTATTTCACTTTTCATATTTTCTATTTTCTGTTTATCTACATCATATACACAGTATCCTAAACACTGTCCAATGTGATAGTATAGACATGGTTTTTTCGGATATGTTCTACATTTTCTTAAAGGGTATACTCTATTTAATAAATTAACTGTCCCTCGTGCTGCTGTTACATTAGGATATGGTCCATATAAATTTTTCTTACTTTTTTTTCTATTTATATTTCTAACTACTTTTAAAGTAGGAACTATATCATCTGTAAGTTCTATATAAGGATAACTCTTATCATCTCGAAGTAGGATATTGTATTTAGGATCATATTTTTTTATTAAATTATTTTCAAGTATTAATGATTCTACTTCACTTTCTACAACTATATATTCAAAATCTACTATTTCACTTACTAATTTAGCAGTTTTACCATAATGTTTACCTCTAAAATAAGAATTTACTCTATTTTTTAAATTCTTTGCTTTACCAACATATATAATTACATTATCTTTATTTTTCATTAAATAACATCCTGGCATGTTAGGAAGTAATAATAACTTATCATGCATAGTATCGCCTCCGAAAGATATATAGATTATAGCAAAAATCTCTTTATATGTAAATTTGCAAATAACAAAAAAAATGTTATAATCTTGCTTGAGGGATGTGTTTTTTATGTTAGATAATAATATTAGTGCTATGAAGCCTAATCTGGTAGGTGAATTAAATTTAATTCTTTTAAATATTCCAGAAGATTTATCACCGTTAGAAAAGGCATGGCTTATATATAACAAAGCGGGTCACGTTTTTAGATACGATTATAGGATTGCAAATAACGTTGAGCTTGCAAAAAAAGAAATTGACTTTCTTACTAATAATATCGATTACTTTCAAACGTGCACACAAATATCATATTTACTAAATTTAATGCTTAACAATATAGAAGGTCTTGAATCTAGAGTGATTAAAAGAAATATTCAATTAAGAGGAAATTATTGTAATAAAGTAGATCATGTTGCTATTGAATTAAAAGATAAGACTAGTGGTAAAGAATATCTTTTAGATTTAACTTTAGATTTATACGAAATACAAAGTGGTATGATATGTGAACACTTTGCATGTAGTGAGTATGCAAATATAATTCATTCAGATACAGATAAAAAATATGATTTATTATCTTTACAAGAAAGAAAAAGATTAGATAATAAAACTAAAATTAACTTATCAGGAATATATACTAATAATCAAATTGATGAATGTAAGAAAAAAGTAATAGAAAAATATACAACAGATTTTGATACTGATATATTTGAATATGGAATTGAACAAATCAAACAAATAATATCTTCTCATAACTTTAAAGGGCATCAAGAAGGAAGCTTATTTATAAAAAGATTATTTCATGAAATATTATCTCGTGTAGGAATTAATTATAAAGAATTTAATTTAATATATCTAAATAATGATCAAATAGTAACTCTATTTTATTTTGATAATTCTTCAGATGGTACTTTTTTACTGTATAGTACGGACAATGGAATAATTGAAACAAATAAAAAAAATATTAAAAAAATGCTTTCATATGGTTGGTCTACAAGGAGTAATTCATTAGGTGATTTACTAAATAGTAAAACAATATAATTTTAAAATTTATAAAATGATAAAAAAAGAATTATAGTCAAAAAAACTACAATTCTTTTTCTTTTATTACTATATATTCGATATTTGCTCAAATGCTTTTATTCCATCTACTGCAGCAGACATAATTCCACCTGCATATCCAGCACCCTCTCCTATTGGATATACTCCTTTTATATTAGATTCAAAAGAATCATTTCTAATAATTCTAATTGGTGATGATGTACGTGATTCTACTGCTGCTATTACTGCATCATCATGTGCAAAACCAGCAATTTTTTTATCAAAATAATCTATTCCTTCTTTTAAAGAATTACATATTTCTAAAGGTAGTATTTCATTGATATTTGCAAATGTAGTACTACCTTTAAATACTGGCTTTATACTTTTTAGTTCTGTTGAGGCTTTATTATTTTTAAAATCTTTATATAGTTGAATTGGTATATTACCTTTCCCTACTTTATAAGCCATGTTTTCTAATTTTTCTTGATATTCCATGCCAGAAAATACATTGTCACCATAATCTTTATTATTAACTGTAACAATAACTGCACTATTAGCTATACCACTATCTCTTTTATAATTACTCATGCCATTAATTGCTAGCATATTATCTTTACTTGAGGCATTTACAACATACCCTCCAGGACACATGCAAAAAGTATATACGCCTCTATTATTAGAAGCTTTATATGTTAATTTATATGGTGCAGTTAAATCATCTTTACCATACTGACTTTTATTAATCATACTTTGCTTATGCATAATGCGTATTCCTACAGCAAATGGTTTTGATTCCATTATAATACCTCTTTTATATAGCATTTTAAAAGTATCTCTAGCGCTATGTCCTAAAGCAAGTACTAAAGTGTCACATTTAATTTCAGTTTTATCATTAACTATTATATTACTTACTTTATTATCTTTTAAAATAATATCAGTAAGTTTAGTATTATAATTTATAATTCCACCCATTTTTATTATTTCATTGCGCATATTTATAATAACATTTCTTAAAATATCTGTACCAATATGAGGTTTAGTATCATATAGTATTTCTTTAGGGGCACCAAATTTAACAAAAGTTTCAAGCACTAATTTTATTCTTCCTTCTTTATCTTTTATAAGTGTATTAAGTTTTCCATCTGAAAAAGTTCCTGCTCCACCTTCACCAAATTGAACATTAGAGTCAGTATTTAAAATTCCAGTTGAAAAAAACTTTTCAACTGTTTTAACCCTATCTTCTACTTTTTCTCCTCTCTCTATAATAGTTACTTTATAACCATATTTTAATAACATGTAAGAGGCAAATAATCCTGCAGGTCCCATTCCAACAACAACAATATTTTTTTTAATACTTTTATTATTTGGTTCAAAGCTATAATTATCTATAGGGGTTCTTAAAATATCTTTATCTTTATTATTCTTTAATATTTTATCTTCATTTTTTAAAGTAACATCTACTTCATAAATATAATATAAAATAGGTTTAAATCTCGCATCAATACTTCTTTTATTAATCTTATAATCAATTAATTCATCATTTTTAATTTTTAATCTAGATAATATTTTTTCTTTAATATTATTACTATCTAAATTAACTTTTATTTGTCTTATTCTTATCATTTAAATCCTTTCCCGCAAGCATACCAGTAATCCATGCAAATCCTAAATTATATCCTCCACAATGTCCATCTACATCTATTAATTCACCTGTTATATATAAATTATCTTGCTTTAATGATTCCATAGTATCAGGATTAATCTCATTAATAGATACTCCTCCACAACAAGTTTGAGCATTTTTAAAGCCTTTAGTATCAATTATATTAAATTCATAATCAGTTACTACTTTATTTAACGTAGATTTATTCTTATCACTTAAATTATCCCATTTATCATTATATTTAATATTACATATATCAAGAAGATTATTAGATAGCTTGTAATTCATAATTCCATCAAATAATTCAGATATAGTTCTATTTTTTAATTTTTTATTACGTTCATCCATATAACTAATAAAATTATCAAGCCATGGTAGAAAATTAATATGAATTATTTCTTTTTTATTTAAATATAATCCTTTTGATACTTTAGAGCTTAATTGAAATACACATATTCCACTAATACCATAATCAGTTAATTGTACTTCTCCACTACTATTACTTATTAAATTACCATTTTCATATAAAGAAAGATTAGCATCTATTCTAACTCCACTTGCACTTTTTAAAGGATTATTAGAAACTAGTTGAACCAATCCTGGTAAAACTGGATTAATAGTATGATTAAACTTTTTAAGTATATCATAACCAATACTTTTTTCATTATAATAAGCATGAGAACCCATTGACATAATAACAGAGTCTGCTTCATATATACCATTATTAGTTTTAATAATATAACCATTATTATAACTAATATCATAAACATTAGTATCAGTTATTATATTAACTCCTCTAATACTAGCTTCTTTAATTAATGATTCTAAAATACTAACACTTTGATTTGACATCGGATAATAATATCCATTTTTTATATTTGGAACAATACCAATACTATCAAAAAAATTAAGTATCTCGTCTTGATTATTTTTATCAATAATCTTTTTTAATTTATCATTTTCCGTATTAAAATGCTTAATAGTAAAATCACTATTAAAATAATTACATTTACCATTTCCTGAAACTAATATTTTACGACCACATTTACTATTTTTTTCTAAAATAGTTACATCATTATTTAAACTTGCATAAATAGCTGCAACAAGACCTGATGCTCCTCCACCTATAACAATTACCTTAATAAAAATCACCACCAATTTAGTAAATTATATCATTTAAAAATAATTAATACAATTACTTAATATTTTATAAAATAAAACGCAACAATAGTTGCGTGATTTAATTTTTAAAGATTTTCTATCTCTTTTTTAGATAATCCAGTAATTTTTATAATTGTTTCTATAGGGAAATTTTCTTCTAGCATCCTTTTTGCAGTTTCTAACTTACCTTGCTCTAATCCTTGCTTTAGTCCTTGCTTTAGTCCTTGTTTCAGTCCTCTTGCTATTCCTTCTTCAATTCCTTCTTCTATATAACCTTTTCTTAATTTAATTCTATCTTCTTCATCGGTAAATAATTGATGAAATTTATTATCTTTATTAAGATTATCAATATCATTAACTATCTTATCCATATAATCATCATCCTTAATATTTAATAAATCATTCTCTTCCATTCCTACTATTAATATATCTCTATACTTATTATAGTATTCCTTTGATTTATTTTTATTATACCATTCGTATATAAAATAATCAACGTTTATATCAATTGTCTTTATCATATCTGTTAGTATTTTCTCATCATTTATATCGCGATATTCATATATACTTATTCCTTTTTTATTTTTTCCTTGAAAGATAAAATTAATTTGAATATGTTGATCAATTGTTTTATATGATACATCCTTATCTGTATCTGCTACTAAGGCACTACATAGATATAAGAAATTTCTATTTTTAATATTTACACTATAATCACTATTAATTTCTATATTAATTACTTTATCATTAGTCTTAACTAATATATCTATTATTTTATTTTTTATATATAGTCTATCTTTTGTAAGTTCACTATTTCTTATAGTAAGTTCTTTTATTTTAAAACTACTATCTACATGATGCATTATATTTGTTAGAAATATCTTTAATAGTTCTTTATCCCTATAGAATACATTTTTAAATACTTGATCATACTTTAAAGTGTAATACATAATACCTCCTACTTATATTATTCGATATAAGTAGTTAAAATCCTTTTTTATTTATAATCTTCTTTAAAACTTTTATATATTCCATTTTTCTTTGTACCTAAAACACAATTCAAATTTACATTATCCATAGCTTTAAATATATTATAATCAATATTTTTATTTTCTTCTCTTAACTTTTTTATCAATTTTTTCATTTCTTTTCTCTTACTTGAATCATCATCATTTATAGTATTTTCTAATGTAAATTTACACGCACAATTTAAAAATTCAAGTTTGTGATATTTTTTAAATGCAATAATACTTTCTTCTTTTACTAAATACATAGGTCTTATTAATTCTAGTCCTTCAAAATGAGCACTTCTTAATTTTGGCATCATGGTTCTAACTTCAGCACCATAAAACATAGAAAGCAATGTAGTTTCTATAACATCATCAAAATGATGCCCCAAAGCTATTTTATTGCAACCTAATTTTTTTGCTTTATCATATAAAAAGCCCCTTCTCATTTTAGCACATAAATAACAAGGAGATCTATCAACAGTATTTACTACATCAAAAATATCACTTTCAAAGATTTCTATTGGTATATTCATTATTTTAGCATTCTCTTCTATTTTTTTTCTATTTTCTTTTGTATAACCTGGATCCATAACTACAAAATGTGCATCAAATTTTACTTTACCGTGTTTTCTTATCTCTTGAATACATTTTGCAAGTACAAATGAATCTTTTCCTCCACTAATACATACCATTATGTTATCATTATCTTTAATAAGTTCATATTCTCTTACTGCCTTTGTAAATTTGCACCAAATATCTTTTCTAAACTTTTTGATTAAACTTCTTTCAATCTCTTCAAATTTCTCCATAATTACCTCAACTCAATATACAAATTATACCATATAAAAAATAAAAAATATAATATTAATTTTATAAAAAAAGAGCTTAAGCTCTATATTTCATCTATATATGGAAAATCTCTTTCATTTGATAAATATCTAAGTATCTGATAAGCAATATTGTAATAGTATTTTATATTATAATCGTTCTTATTATCATTTAGAATATCTATTAAATCACGAGCTACAACTTTAACTATATTTTTATTATCTTGCATAACTAACATAATATTATATAACCTATTAAATTGCATATCTAAATTTTTATCTTCAGATATTCTTCCTTCTAAAAGAGCAATCTCATTTGCTTCATTTACATTTATTTCAGGATAATAGTTAATTATATCTGAAGCTACATTATTAATTCTATCATTTTCTATCAAATTACCATTATATTCATATTTCATATTACTTTTTACTCTTTCTATTAATTGTATACCCATATATATTATTAATTAAATCAACATCAAGAACTATTTCTTTTTTATCTCCTCTTAATACTTCCTTTAAAAAATGAGTCCTAATACTATTAACCACTGTTTGTAAGCTTCTAGCACCCGTACCTAATTTAAATGCAATAGTAGCAATAGCTTCATAAACACCGTCTTCAACAGTTAGATACTTACCCTTAGATTTTATCCATTTTTCAAACCCTAACATTGGACTTATTGTAGATGTAGTAAGTATATTAAGTAAATCCTCTTTAGAGTATTCTTCTGTATGCAGATATGTATTAAATCTTCCAACTAATTCTTTTTCAAGTCCTATTTTAACCAAATCATCTGATGTAATACTATAAGTATCAGCTGAAATACTATCAAAATCAGTATTAAACCCAATTGGTCTTACAACTTTAGTTTTGTTCTCCCTTAAATCAGTTAATGCTCCAAGGCAAATAAATGTCAATTTTGATGTATTAAATTCAACTTTACTAGAATCTAGAACTGTTTGACCTACTGAAATAGAATACTTTCCTCCTCCCATAAAGTCTAGAAGTTGATGTTGGACAGCTTCTTTCATTTTTAGGTCACCTTCTTTGTCATAAGCAATTTTATCAAATTCATCAATAAAAATGATTCCTTTTTCTGCTTTTTTTAAATTCCCTCCTGCTTCTTCATACAACCTTTTTAACAAATCAGTTAAATTTCCACCATGATATCCAGTTGATGAATAATCAGTAATTGTAGTTCGCACCATTGGAATATCAAGCTGTTCAGTAATTTCCGTTGTAATAGATGTTTTCCCTGTTCCGGTGGGACCATCAAAAAAAATTATTAATCTTTCTACATCTATAATTCCATCATTAATTAGTTGTTGATTATCAATAATATTATAAAATAAATCTTCGCACGCTTTTTCTTGACCTATAAACTTACTAATTATATTATCAAGAATTTTCCATACATCTTCACTATTATAATCGATTTTTGTTTTATCATCTTCTTTTTTTTCAAGATATAAATCATCATGCATACTTTTTCTTTCGAATTTATGCTTTTTTTCTGGATTAAAAATGTCATCATATACATTATTATCTAAGTTTTTAAATAAATCATCTTTAATATCAAATTTATTAATTTTCTTATTATCTATAGAACTTTTGCTCATACTTTTATCATCTGATGCCTTGGATACAATTTTCACCATACTCGTTATAAAGTATTCAAGATAACCACAATCGTCAACAAATTGTATTATAGATGAATCAATATCCATATATATTAAAAACATCATAGTTTCAGGAGTAGCCTCTATTACATCACATAAATAACTTGATTCAGATGCATACATCAAGTTTAAAAGTGTTTTAAAGAATGTATCATACAATTCTTTATAATCTTTATCTTTTAATGTTTTTATATCACTTTTTTTTAAATCAAGTCTTGATAATAATCCATCTATAATTATTTTATCATTTTCACTAATTATACTTTTTAATTCATCATCCATAAAAAAGCAAGCTAAATAAAGAGATATACATTTTTTTTTATAACTACTAAAATCATTGTTTTTATCTTTTAAAACCCAATATATATTAATAGCTTTATCAACAAATTCTCTCATTCTTATATTTAAATTATAATATTCTAGCGAAACATCGATCATATAATCACCTACTATTAAATTTTAGCATATATACACTTATTTTTCAACTTGAATAAAATAATAATGTGTGCTAGAATACAATCTATTAACGAGGTTTTTATGAATAAAAATTATAAAGTAAATGAAATATTAGGAGCAAAATTTTTTAAAAAAATAGTATTTTTAGTTGAAAGAATAAAATTTAAATTAATTAATAAATTATTTCCTAATTCAGAGAAAAGATATGAAATATTTTTAAAAAAACAGCTAGATAAAAAGTTAAAAAAAGAAAAAGATGAGAAAATAAAAAAATTATTAATTAAAGACTATCAAAATAAAATATTGGATACTAGATGTGAATTTAATAATAAAAAAAATAGAAATTATCATATAAAAATGGATGATCCAAATAAATTTATCATGTATTTAAAAAATAATAGAAAAATTCATATTAAAGGGCTTATAAGAAATGTAATTGTTTATTTAGCTTTAATACCATTATTTATTTTATTTAATCCTACGTTTACTGTTGCAGGATATATAATTCTAGGATATAATACTATTAGTACTTTAATTAATTTCGAATGTGTTAATTTACAAAATTATAATTTAAAAAGGTTTGAAGAATCTAAGGAAAGATTAATAAAAATAAAAGAAAAGAAATTAGCTAGAGATTTAGATAAATATAAAAATATTTCTAAAGTAGTTTCTAATTCTTTAAATAGTTCTAAAAGTATTCCAAACATTGATGAAATTGTTGCAAATATCAACACTAAAGAAGAATTAATTGAACTAAAGAATATGCTGAATGCATATGGTGTTAAAGAAGAGAAAAATACTGATAATAAAGTAAAAAAAATAAGGAGGTAACATGTCAACTATTACAAATATTTCAGCATCTACTCTATCGGTAGCAGGATCAACTAGTATTTCATCTTACGATAATGATTCAGTAAATAGTATTGGTACAGTTGCAACATTAGGAGCATCAACTATGTCTACCGTGGGATCTTCAGGAATCATTATAAATGTTAAAGCAGCTGAATTAGAGCAAACTAAATCGTATATTGAATCATTAAGTATAGAAGAACAACAAAAATTAAATCAACTATTAATAGAAAAAGAAAATGCAATTAATAGTTTTGAAATAACAAATGAAAAAGTAAAAACAAAAAGTATCAAATAATGACACTTTTTATTTATATATTTTTTTATTAACTTTTATAATATCATCATGAATAATACCATTAGTAAGTATAACACCATTAATCCCTTGATCATATCTCTGATTATTACCAAAAAAATCAGTAACTTTTCCTCCAGCTTCTTCTACTATAAGTTTACTTGCTGCAATATCACAATGTCCATGCTCAGAACCAGGAAATATCTCTCCACTTATTTTTCCTTCTGCGACAAGCATTGCAGCATGTGCAGTACTTCCTACTTGGCACATTTTAGAATTCTTTCTTAATATTTTGGCAAGCTCAATAGTATCATATTTAGCATTATTCCACATACACCAATCTATAGATAAACCTAATTCACCAAATTTTTTACTATTTACATGAATTTTTTTATTATTACAATATGCTCCACTATCTTTTATTGCTGTATACATTTTATCTTGATAAGGATCATATACAACACCAACTATTGGTACTCCATCAAATACTAAAGCAAGAGAAAAAACTGATACCATAATTCCTCGTGTATACATTGATGTACCATCTATTGGATCACATACCCATACATATTTACTACTATTTAAATATTTTTCTTCTTCACCATCAACACTATGCTCAGGATACTTTTCCTTTACTCTTTTTATCAAATAATCATTTATACATTTATCAGCTATAGTTACTGGAGTTCTATCTTCTTTATACTCAATACTATTATTATCATTTAAAAAATTATCCTTAATAACAACACCTGCATATTTAGCAATTTCAATTGCAAAGTCTAAATACTCTTGCATAATTCCTCCTTAATAATATTTACACTTTCTAGAATTAAGTGAACATTTAACTTTATTTCCTTCTTTTATAGAATCATCTATTTTAACACTAGAACTTAAATATATATATTTATTATCTATATTATCTATTACAATGTGCAATTGACTAATATTTGGTGTATCACTATAATCTAGTTTTATATTACTACTTTTTATACTTGATTTATTAATAATATACTTTTTTATATTTCCTTCATAACCAATACAATGAACATATAAACTATTATCATCTATATAACTATTCATATCACACTTATCTATACTTTCAAGTAAATAATATTTATTTTTATGATTAAGTAAAATATGGTTATTATCATGTGAACTAGCATTAGAACTATAGCTAGTTAGTGCATAATTATAATTATTATATTGAAATTTAGTATGAACCTTTTCATTCTTCTTAAGCTTATATTCTTTTAATTTTGATATTGTTATATTTAAATTAAAATACGATATTATTTTATAAAATATAAATAAAATAATTAACGCAGCCCCAACTATAAATATAAATTTTCTATTCATTTTCAACCTCAACTTTAAATTTTATCAAACTATTACTAATTTTTTTCGATCTATCTCGTTTTATATCTTCTTCATTATCAGTAAATATTAAATTATATGCACTTTCCCAAATTATAAAGCATCCAATAATATCTAAAATATCTAAAACTGTATCAAATAACGTAGTTAAATTTTTTAAAAGTATTATTAAAACTCCAGCTATAATTAATAACATATTAGCTATTTTTCTTCTGTTAGATTCAATTAAATTATACTTAGTTTCTAATCCAAAATGTTTTCTTATAGCAGCTACTATTAATTCTTTATCAGTACTGTTTAATTCAATCTTAGTATGAATATATATAACAAGTTCAGTCCTTTTTATTCTAGAACATCTATTTTCTATATATAAAGCAAGTTCATCTGAAATATCATTTTTATCAAATTGATTAAAAATATCATCAATATTATCTATAAATATATTAATCTCTTCCATAGCACACCATCCTTAATTATTATATCATTATATAATAAAAATTACATCGTCAAATGTAATTTTTTTACTTTCCCATAATCTTTTTTATACCATTTTATAAACTCTTCTTTAGCACTCGTTCTACCATCAGGCCTATTATTTCTTTCTTCCTTAGTCATTTCAGCCAATGTCTTAGTGCAGTTATTAGGTATAAACACCTTCCATAAATTAGACTGTGCTTCTTTTTTATCATTTCCTTTAATTTCAGAGGCAAGAATACCATAGCAAGAGCCAAGAAATTGATAGTAATTATCTCCATCATAAAATGTTAAACAATCGAGAAAATAACAACTTCTATTTTTAACATTTTTCATATCTTCAATTAATTTTTCAATATTAGTACTAATACCACTTCTTTTAACAAACGCACCAGGATATCCTAGTTTTTGGGGTATGCTTCAATATAAAATCCTGAGTCAGCTACAAATACTGGTTTTTTAATAATATCATATGCCATTAAAGCTTTTTTTTACGATATATATTTTATATCATTCACATTAGGTTCATCTAAATCACAATTATAAAAATTAATATCTAAACCATTTTTTTCAAATATTTCTTTTACAGATACATATTTACCATAATTACCAGTTACATACGTTAAATTATTCATCGCTTTTCTCCTCATTTAAATCATAATTCATATTCATAAAAACCTCCTTAAGTAAATAGTATCACTTAAAGAGGAAATATATCGTCTATTTAAAATAATTCATCTAATAATTCTATTTTTGATATTCTTTTTAATTCAAAATGGCGTATATCACCTCGAAGTAAACAATTAGTGGCACAAAACCAACCAGCTTTATATAAAAACATTTCAGTAGGTTCTATAATTCTAGTATTCATTCCATCATTATATGAATAATACTCTATTTTAACTCTTCTATTTTCTTTAATAGCACGCGTTAATATATTATACTTTTTTAGTGTTTCATCCTTTAAATATAACTTAGCCTTTTCTTTATTACTGCCTATATAAATACCACGAATTTTATCTTGCAATAGAATTAGTTTATCTTTCTTTTTTATATCAATTTCATTATCTATATATTCATCAAGTATTTTATAATCTATTTTTTTAAATTTACGATTAGGAATTCTAATGCTACTATTAAGTATATAACCACCATAAATACCTTTAATTGAATCAATATAAATACCAGCTTTTTCTAATTCTTCTTTATAGCACCTAATCATTCTAGGGGTTACTTCTAAAATATTAGAAAGTTCTTTTATACTATATTTTTTTCCTGTTTGAAGCAACTCTAACATAGTAATTACATTTGATATTTTAGACATAAATCACCATTTATTTTACTTTTTGTTTTTCTTCTTTACTTATAGTTTTAATAGCTTCTCTACTACCATCTTTATTGTATTTATATGTAACATATTTACCTTCTTCTTCAAATTCAACTTCATTGTTAATATAAACACCAAGAGAAGAATCTACACTAACTTGTCTTAATACTTCCTTAGATGCTTTATCTACTATTATTAAATCAATAATAGCATCTATTTCATTTGCATAAACTCCATCTTCTAAATAATCAGATTCTAATCTTCTCCTTTGAGTAATAGAACCAGAAGTATAATATTGATTTCCATAACTATAACCTTTTATAAATTGTTCGTTTTCTCCATCTATTGAATTAATGCAAAAACAACTCTTAGTATCATTAATTGGAAATCCATACATAAGTGAATTATGAATTCTATCATCCATAGAATCTTGATTAATACCATTAAATCCTGCTTTAGAAGATATAATATAAGTATCCATATGTATATTATCTATATATACATCTAATTTATCACTTAATCCTTGTGTTTTTATTGAAAAATATAATTTTTTATTAGCATTTATATGCCAAGCAGAATCTCCCGCCATATAATTTATAACTAATTTAAAATCCTCTCCATTAACATCTTTTACATCTTCTATTCCTTTAGCAAGCGTATCTGCACCAACATCAGTAACATCAGTTTTTAAAAAATCTAACTTAGTTTCAGGTGCCATTTCTTTTGGGGCACAACTAGACATTACAAGACTCATTCCACCAGCAAGTATAATTGATGCAATTTTCTTACTATTTTTATTAATTATTTTCATAAAACCTCCTAAACATCAACTATATTACTACTATAAATATACATTGTCAAATAAAAAAATATTTATTTATTTACTATTTTATGTTACACTTTTTATAGGAGGGTATGAAATGAGTAAATGGGATAAAGATTACATAAACTTATGTAAACAAATACTTGAAGAAGGAAAAAGGGTTGAAAATAGAACTGGAATAGATACTGTAAAAATTCCAGGACATTTTTTTAAATTTGATTTGAAAGAAGAATTTCCAGCACTTACTACTAAACAATTGTTTTTTAGACAAGCAATTTTAGAAATGCTATGGATATATCAAGTTCAGTCAAATGATGTAAGATGGCTTCAAAAGCGTGGCGTACATATATGGGATGAATGGGAAATTGATGAAAATGGATTATGGAAAGCAAAT
>CAMKQS010000039.1 GCA_946414975.1 uncultured Caryophanales bacterium
TTTTAGTTGTTTCTGTTGTAAGTTTATTTCCTCTTTTAAAAAATATTAATTTTGGACTTGATTTAGCCGGAGGATTTGAGGTTTTATATAAAGTTGAAAGTCTTGATGGTAAGAAAGTTACATCTGATATGGTTAATAGTACATATAAAATAATAGAGAAAAGGGTTAATTCACTTGGAGTATCAGAACCAGTTATAACTGTTGAGGGTAATAATATTCGTGTACAACTTGCTGGTATTAAAAATGCTGATGAAGCTCGTAATACGATTAGTCAGGTAGGATCTTTAACATTTAGAGATACTGAGAATAATTTACTTATGACAAGTGATGTTCTAGAAAGTGGAAAAGCAAGTGTTGCAACTAATCAAAAAACGGGTGCATACGAGATTTCTTTACAAATAAAAGATAAAGATACTTTTTATAAAGTTACTAAAAAAATAAGTGAACAAGAAGATAATTATATTACTATTTGGCTTGATTATGAAGAGGGAGTAGACTCTTATTATCATGATAATAATGGTAATAAAACACGTGAAGCTTGTGGAGATTTAAAAAATTCTCACTGTTTGTCTGCTGCAACAGTATCTCAAGGATTTGCTAGTGATGTTGTAATTCAAGGTAATTTTTCTAGGAGTGAGGCACAAGGTTTAGTTGATTTAATTAATAGTGGATCTATGCCTACTAAGTTAGAAGAAATATCATCTCGTAGTGTTACTGCTTCATTTGGTGCTGATTCACTTGATAAAACATTAGTTGCAAGTATTGCCGGTATTGCTGCTATTATAGTTTTAATGATATTAATTTATAAATTAAGCGGTTTTATTGCTAGTGTTGGAATTATGGGTTATACAGCTCTTACTATATTAATATTTAATTTAGTAGGTGGAAAATTAACATTACAGGGAATAGCGGCTTTAGTTATTGGTATTGGTATGGCTGTTGATTCATCTGTTATAAGTTTTTCTAGAATTAAAGAAGAACTAAGAAAAGGTTCAGGATTAACAACTGCATTTAAAGTAGGTACTAAACAATCAATTATGTCGATTGTTGATGCAAATCTTACTACATTACTTGCTGCAATTATATTATTTATATTTGGAGAAAGTAGTGTTAAAGGTTTTGCTACTATGCTAATTATAAGTATTGTAGTAACATTTATAGTAATGGTATTTATTGTTAGATATTTATTAAGTCTATTTGTTAGAAGTGATAAATTTAATAATCATAGATTTTTATTTATTGGATATAAAAATAAAGAAAGTAAGAAAAAAGGACTTAAATTTGATTTTATAAAATATCGCAAGGTAGTATTTATAATAGTTAGTTTAATAATTATTGCAGGAGGTATATTTACATATACTAAAGGTCTTAATTTAGGAGTTGATTTTAAAGGTGGTTCGTCAATTACTATAACTGCTGATAAAATTAAGAAAAATGATGTTTTAAAGGATGTAAAAAAATTAAATTATAAACTAGATTCAATAGTACAAATTAATGATGAAACAGTATATGTTACTATCCAAGATGTATTAAGTAATGATAAAACTAAAACAACAGAGGATTATTTTAATAACAAATATAGTGCTACTACTAGTGTTGGTACAGTATCAAATGTAGTAAAAAGAGATTTAACTATGAATGCTATAAAAGCACTAATAATAGCTATTATTGGAATAATTATATATATATCTATTAGATTTAAATTTAGTTATGCGATTTCAAGTATTGTAGCTTTAATTCATGATAGTGTACTTGTATTAATTCTATTTGCATTTTTACATTTAGAAATCAGTAGTATATTTATAGCAGCTATACTTGCAATAATAGGATATTCTATTAATAATACAATTGTTGTATTTGATAGGGTTAGAGAAAATAAGAAGAAATTATATAATAATACTATTAAGAAAAAAGAGGATTTAGAAGACATTATTAATACTAGTCTAAATCAAACTGTAATTCGTTGTATTATAACTACAATTACAACAATGTTACCAGTATTATCATTAATCTTCTTGGGATCATATGAAATATTAAACTTTAATCTAGCACTTCTATTTGGACTTATAGTAGGAACGTTCTCATCACTATTCTTAGCTCCATCTATATGGTATATGCTAGAAAAAAGAAAGATTGGAAAACCTAAGAAAAGAAAATGGTATGAAGAAGATCCTAAGAAAAAGAAAAAAGAACCAGAAGAATTAAAAATAAAAGGCGTTAATTGTTAACGCCTTTTTTTTAAAACATATGTGTATTAATCATAATTCCTACAATTGAATTTAAAACTGATAATGAAAGCCCAATAATGCTTAATACTAATCCAGGTGTAGTGTTTGCTTCATCTTTGTGTTTTACATTTAGTACTATTCCAATAATTCCAAGAACCCAACCACTGATTGCGATTAATAATCCACAAGGAATAGATAATATTCCAAGTACTAATCCAGTATTATATTTCTTTTGCATATTTCCTCCTTTTTAAAATTATATCATTTAATAACAAGAAAAAAAAGAAAAAATAAAAAAATTTTAAAATATAAAAAGGAAAAGTGCCTACTTATGTCGAATAATATAAGTAGGAGGGAAGAAATGAAGAAAATTATATTTATTATTTTATTAAGCATTATTGGAATTGTTAATGTTAAAGCAAGTGATATTATAGATACTTTTTATTATGATACTAAGGTTGAAAACATGTATATTACTAAAGTAAAAGATGGAGTATCTAAAAATGGCGCACCTTTTTTACTTCATAAAAGTAATGGGGAGTTAGTTTATTGCATTGAGCCATTTTTGTATCTTGATAGTGGTAATTATTATGGGTATAAAGAGTTTAGTAATATATTTAATATTAGTGAATCGGCTATTGAAAAAATGAATTTAATTGCTCACTATGGATATGGATACTCTAATCATTCTGATTTAAAGTGGTATGGTATTACTCAATACTTAATTTGGAGTGAGTTAAATTTAGATGATTTATATTTTACTGATTCTTACTATGGCAACAGAATTATTGCATATACGCAAGAGATTGATGAGATGAATAATCTTATAAATAATCATTATATATTACCTAATTTTGATAAGGTTATTAATATTGAAGAAGATAAGCATATAGAACTTACTGATAGTAATAATGTTTTACAAAACTATGAATTTGAAACTGATAATTCAAGTATTAATATAATTGATAATAAACTTGTTTTTGATTCTTTAAAAGAGGGTGAATATAATATAACTTTTAAAAAAAGAGAAAATAAAGAACATTATATGCTTTATTATAGTGATAATGGTCAAAACTTATTATTACCAGGTAAAATTAATGATGTAGAAACTAGTATAAAGGTTATTGTTAAAAGTGGTAAAGTAAACTTAAAAAAACATGATATTAAGAATGATGCAGCCCAAAAAAATTTAACATTTAAAGATACTATTTATGGAGTATATGATTTAAATGATAATTTAGTTAAAGAAGTGACATTAGATGATTTAGGGATGACTAGTTTTAAACTAGATTTTGGCTCATATTATATAAAGGAGATAAAAGCTCCAGTTGGATATTTATTAGATTTGGATAAACATTATTTTGAAATTAATTTTGATAATTCAAAAATCACATTAGATTTATATGATGAAGTTATTTCAAAGAAAGTAATAATTAAGAAGTTTTTTGGGAATAGTGATACTTTAATATATATGCCTGAAGAAGGTGCACTTTTTGAAATATATGATTCTTTTGATAATTTAGTTGGTACATATACTACAAATAGTAATGGAATAATAGAATTAATACTTCCATATGGTAGTTATAAGATACATCAAGTAAGTGGACTTGATAATTATACTATGTCCAATGATTATAATTTTGATGTTACGGATACTAATGATTATGAAATTAAATTATATGATAATGAAATACCAATTGATGTTCCTGATACGTATAAAGATGAAATAGATTATTTTGGTGCAATTAGTGTTTTATTAGTATTATTTATATTTAATCTAGGTATATATGCATATAGGAAAAATATTAATTATATTTAGTTTTATAAGTATAATAACTTTAATTATATTTTTATCTAAATCTGTATATAGTGATTATATTGAAGCAGTAAAATATGATGATGTTTATAATTATATAAATAATACTAAAGAAACTAATTTAACGGGAGTTTTAGAAATACCTAGTATTAATCTTAAAGTAGGAATAGTAGATAGTGTAGATAAAGGATTAATGTTCGTAAATGATAGATTAATTGCTGGACATAGTGGTAATTGTAAAGTATGTTATTTTGATGATTTGGATAAACTTGAACTTGGTGATAATGTTTATTTATATCAAGATAAAGAGATAGAATATAAAGTTGATAATATTAAAGAAGTAGATAAGAATAGAGTATATATAAATGGAGATTTAAATTTAATTACTTGTAATAAACATGATAAAGATAGAAGACTAATAATAAGCTTAATAAAAATAAATGATATGTAACTGCCTAGAGCAGTTTTTTTTAATTCTTAAATTATGATATACTATAAATAGTAGGTGTGATATGAGTGTAGATGAGATTTATGAATATGCAGTTAATAATATAAAGAGTAATCCAAAAGATGTATTTGAAAAAATTACAGCTTGGGCAATTAAGAATACTAATAATATAGGATTTTCTGATAAAGAAAATTATTTATATAAGAATGTTCTTAAATATTTGTTTAATTTTAAAATAGGCAATTTTTCTTATGAAGAAGCTGTATTTGTAGTCAATTATCTTGCAAGGCAACAAATGTTTATGCAATCTGAATTAGGATTTAATAAAGATATAAAAATAACAATTCTTTCTAAAGAAGAGTTTATGAAAAAATATGGAAATAGTAATGCTGTTTGCGTTAATCATAATAATGAATTTGATTTAGTATATTCACCTAAAGTAATTGAAAATTTAATGTCTAATAATATTTATTCTTTCTTAAGAGGAATAAGAACAATATATCATGAGTTTTTACACACATTGCAAAATCAACTTATGATAGGTGGTGTAAAAAAAGAAGATACTATGACATATTCTAAAAATTTATATATAGATATTCTTGAGACTGTTTCTAGAGATTTTGAAAAAGGTTTTTATGAAAATAATTATTCAAGTCTTTCAAAAGAAATACAAGCTGAAATTTTTGGATTAAATCATGCATTAAGTGTTATAAAAAAAATGAATCCTAAATTATATGAGTTATATAATCAAAAGTATGAATTAGAAGAAACTAAGAGATTAAAGCATAATATGGAAGCACCTACTTTAACTGTACAAAATAAAAAAATGAAAAAAATGAATTGTCTTAATAGTATTGCAGATATAATGATTGAAAAAAATCCTAGTTTAATAGATAAATATCCACTTCTTGCTATAACTTATAATAGAGATGGAAAAAGAAAAAGTATAGCTGAAATAGTAGAAATTAGGCAAATCATGATTGCGGCTGGTTATGAAAAAAGAAAAACTTGATGAACTTATTTATACAGCTGCAAATCAGAAACCATATTCTACAGAACTAGTGAAAACAGAAATTAAGCAATTAATGGATTGTGCAAAAATGGGTATAGGAGATTATGACTTTATATATGGTATGTTAGAATATCGTTTTGATGTTTGTAAGATAAGTCAAGAAAATAGAAATGCTATAATAGCATCACTTAATAAAGACATATCTAAAGAAAATAATCATCAATTTTCTTAAAATTTATAAAATAAGTTAACGATGTTTGTAAATTAAGATATAAACCTCGTCTTTTTCTTTGCTTTTTAATAGAATCAGTATAAAGGTAACATACAAGATAGGAGTATGATTATGAAAAAGAAAGCATTTACTTTAATAGAATTAATAGCAGTATTGGTAGATTAGTACCAATGATAGTATCACTTTTGGTACTATATTTTATAATGTATTTTAATTTGCGGTGTTTCAGATAATTCGATTCTGTTATACTCAATATTTGAAATTATAAATGTTTTATAAAAATGAAAAAAAATGTAGTAAAAAGCAAAATAATATGTTACAATTTTATTGTAAATGAGTAAGGTAGGAGAGAAACTTTATAAAATTTTACGAAATTATATTATGAAAAAAGGAGGAATGAAACATGAGTATAAAAAATAAGAAAGGTTTTACATTGATAGAATTAGTTGCTGTTTTAGTTATTATGGCGATAATTGCACTTATAGTAACTCCACTTGTTATGAGTATTATAAGAAAAGCAAAAATTGTTGCTGATAAGAGAAGTGTCGATGCATACGGAAGAAGTATCGAACTAGCAATAGCTGGATATCTACTTGATACAGGAACTTTTCCAACAAGCATGAATCAATTAACAGTAGAATATAAAGGAGACGAAGTAGTATGTACTACAACTCAAATAAAGAGTGATTCATCAATATATCTAGCTGGTTGTACAGTAGGTGGAAGAAGTGTAGATGGATATACATATGGAGATGAAGAAACTATAACATATGAAACATATGAAGTAGGAGATCAAGTTACATACAATAATGTAGATTACAGAGTAATCAAAGATTCAGGAGCAAATGAATCAACAGTAACATTATTAAAAGCAACTCCATTAACTGTAGCTGAAGTAAATCAATATGGAGCAGGTCATATAAATAGATATACATCTGAGTCTGTTGGGACAGCATATGATTATAATAATGATGGAACAGTAGGTGGTATGGCATATTATACAAGTGCAACATGTGGATATAATGGAACTAATTGGGTATTTGATGGATGTACAACAGACTATGCACAATCAGAAGTAAAATATGCAGTTGATGCATGGAAGCAAGCACAAGCCCCAGCAGCGACATCAGCAAGATTAATAACATATGATGAGCTAGTAGATAATTTAGGATATAATCAAGCTAATTGGAATGAATCATACTGGGTTGTTAATCCAGATTATACACCTTCATGGGTATATAATAATAATTTTTGGTACTGGACAATGAGTCAATATAATGCCGAGACGTCTCGTGTGTGGGACGTGCTCAGCGATGGCGCTCTCTACTACAACTACGGCCACGTCTTCGCCATCCGCGGCTCTGTGCGCCCAGTTATAACTCTCTCTAAGACTAATATTTCTTCATAAATCATAATGAGTTGAAAAACTAGAAATAAAAAAGATAAAATACCTATCTTTTTTTTTAATATTTTGATATAATGGTTTTGATAATAGGTGATAATGATATATGAATAGAAAAGGACAGGCTTTAGTTGAATTTGTAATAATAATGCCAATATTTATATTTATAGTAATAGCTGTGTTTGATATTAGTAATATAATTATGAAAAAATACGAGCTTGAAAATGATGTTACAACTGTTTCTGCACTTTATGAAGAAGGAAAAGAAGAACAGGTTATGGCATATGTAAATAAAATAGATGCAAAATTAAAATATGATACTAATGATTCTTATAATGAAATTACACTTTCAAAAAAAGTTAATATTCTAACACCTATTGTAAGACAAGCGTTAGGTAAATCTTATGAAATTAAAGCTCATAAGATGGTAGTTATTCAAAATAATGAAATAAAAGAAAGTGATTAAATGAATCTAAATAGAAAAGGGCAAGTGTTGGTAGCTTTTATTATTATAATGCCTCTTATGCTGCTTTTAATAGTAAATGTTATTGATATTGGTTTATATGGTATTGAAAAAAATAAGATAAATGATAGTGCTAAATCTAGTGTAAGATATGGATTAAAAAATATTAGTGATGAAAATATTGAAAATAAAATTCGTGCACTTTTATTAAAAGATATAGATAATATTAGTGAAAATGATATGGAAATTACAGTTGATAATAATTATGTAAGAGTAAAAGTTAATAAAAAATATAAACCATTATTTAAACTTAATAATTATTTAAGTACTGAGGTTTCATATTATGGAACTGTTAATGATTCTAAAATAGAAATAAAAAAGGAGTGATAGTGTGAAGATTACAAAATCTAAAGTAATTACAGTAACTTCTGTTAAGGGTGGAGTAGGAAAAACGACTTTTGTTTTATCATTAGCTGCACAATATAAAATGCAAGATAAGAAAGTTTTAATTATAGATATGGATTTATTTTCGGGAGATATAGAGGCATTACTTAATAAAGAAAGTAAAAAAGATATTTATATTTTATTTGAAGATATATTAAATAATAATTTCTATGATGTAGAAAGTTATATTACCAACTACGATGATAATATAGACTTTATTGCTGCTCCAAAGGATCCAAGATATGCAAGTAAAGTAAATGGTAATTTCTTAAATTTACTTATTTCTCGAGTAGGAACTAAATATGATGTTATTTTAATAGATACAAATCACTTTTTAAATGAAGTTAATTTAGTTACATTTGATAATAGTAATGAAATTGTATATCTTATGAATAATAATTGTACTAATTTAAAAAATATGCGTACAATGATTTCCATATTATCAGATATGCATATGGAAAATTATAAGATTGTACTTTATGAAGCTAGAGATAAGAAAAAAAGTGCTTTGAAAAAGTTTGATATAAAATCGATGATAAAAGATAATATAAATTATATTATTGATCAAAATTTTTATATAAGAGATATTGATAAATTTATTATTGATGATAAAATGCTTAGTGTTTTAACTAAATATATTAAAAATACAAATTCTAAAGTATTTGATAAGATTGCAAGAGACTTAATTAAGTAGGTGAAATATGAATTCTAAAAATTTTATAGATGAATTTAATATGTCAGTTAATCATGATTTAATGATTGATAAATCTGATTATGAAAGATTTAAAAATAAAGAATTATTAGATTTACTTAGAAGTAAAATAATTCAAAATTTAATTGATGATAATATAAATAGTCAGTCTGATATAGAGAGCTTTATTCGTGAAGAGATAGATAATACTTTAGAAGGATATGACCTTTCTATCGAACAGCGTAGTTATATATATAATTTAATTGATAATGAGGTTAATGGTTATGGACCTATTACTGAACTTTTAAGGGATAAAAGCATTACAGAAATAATGGTAAATGGTAAAGATGAAATATATATAGAAATAGATGGTAAAGTTGTTAAGGATGATAGTGTATCATTTATTAATGATTCACATATCATAAGAACAATTCAAAGATTGATTCAGCCTTTAGGTCGTACTATTGATACATCAAGTCCAATGGTTGATGCAAGACTTAACGATGGATCACGTTTAAATGCTGTAATTCCACCATTGTCTTTAAAAGGGCCAGTGCTTACTATTCGTAAGTTTAAACCAGATCTTGCTAATATAGATGACTTTTTAAGAAGTGGGGCTCTTACTAATGATATGGCATTATTCTTACAGGCCTGTGTTAAAGCTAAAATGAATATTATTGTATGTGGAGGTACAGGTGGAGGAAAAACCACATTATTAAATGTATTATCATCATTTATAAATGATGATGAACGTATTATTACAATAGAAGATGCAGCAGAATTGAAATTACATCAAAATCACGTTATATCACTTGAAACTAGGCTTACTAATTATGATGGACAAGGTGAGGTTACGATAAGAGATTTAGTTATAAATTCTCTTCGTATGAGACCAGATAGAATAATAGTAGGAGAAGTTCGTGGAAAAGAAGCTTTTGATATGTTACAAGCCATGAATACAGGGCACTCTGGATCTTTAACCACAATGCATGCTAATGGACCTGCTGATGCATTAAATAGACTTGAAACATTAGTTTTAATGGCTGGTATGGAAATACCGGTAGCTGCAATTCGTGAATATATTGTTAATGCTATAAATATAGTTGTTAATATATCAAGATTAAGTGATGGAAAAAGAAAAATAACAAGTATATCAGAATTAGTTGGATTTAAAGAAGATGAAATTAAATTAAATGAAATATTTTCGTTCGATCAATCTGGTCTTACAGAAAGTGGAGAGGTTGAAGGTGCTTTTAAAACACATAAAATGCCTAAAATAATTGATTTAATAGAATCTAAAGGAATAAAAAACATTAGAAGTATATTTGAATAAGAAGGTGAGTTATGAATGATGTTGGAACACTTAATATTATAGAGTGTAACCCTACAAATAAAGATATTATTGTTACATATGTTCCAAATACATTTGTAACTAATTATAAATATCAAATTATAAAAGATAATAAAGAATATAAAAATATTACTATTTCTAATAATGAAAAGAGTGATATAAAGTTATCTGAAACAGGTAATTATAAAATTATTATTACTGCTTATGGTAATAATAGTTATAAAACATATGAAACTGGAATATATAAGATAGATAAAGAAGCTCCGGTAATTGAAGTAGAAAATGATTATATTACAATTAGGCCTTTTGAATATTATAATGAAAAAAGTGGTATTAAGGTAACTGATAATGTAGATGGAGTTATTACACAAAATATAAAATCTAATATAGAAGATGTTAATTTAAATACGTTGGGTAAGAAAAAATTGACATATACAGTCAGTGATCAAGCAGGTAACGTAGCTACTAAAGATGTTATGATTAATGTATCCATAATTGATTATTTGCTTAATGTTTATCAAGTAATAATAATTGCTTTATTATTTATATTCTTTATATTTTTACT
Source organism: uncultured Caryophanales bacterium (assembly GCA_946414975.1). Next base: position 10,653 of record CAMKQS010000039.1, read on the forward strand.
TGTTTTAAATAAAGTTATAAAGTTAGAAAAAAGATTCTCAAAATATACAATTTCACCACTTAAAGATCAATCAAAATCTGTACTTGATAATCTTGCTAACTTTATTACAAACATGTCTTATCGTATATCAAACAGAATTGATTCATTTGATATATTTAGAAAAGCAAGTAAAAGATATCAAAAATATGTTGATGCATTTAGTAATGGAAATTATAGCGCTCTTGATTTTGTTTCTATGAAAATCATGACTAGTTTTGCGTTCTTAATAGTATCAATAATTATTGAAACATTTCGTTTTAATGTATTAAGTATTTATGAACTTGTAATACCGATAATATTGGGATATTACCTGTTAGATATTATCTATGCATATAGATATTATAAATATAGAAAAAAAATTGAAAAAGATTTACTTCAAGCAATAATCATTATGAATAATTGCTTTAAATCTGGAAGAAGTATAACACAAGCTATTAGTATTGTTGCAGAACAACTTACTGGTGCGATTGCAGATGAGTTTAGAAAAATGTCACTTGAATTATCATTTGGACTAGAAATTGAGGTTGTATTTGATAGATTTGCTAAAAGAATTAAAATAGATGAAGCTGCATACTTGACTAGTAGTTTATCTGTTTTAAATAAGACAGGTGGAAATATTATTAAAGTATTTACATCAATTGAGAAAACACTATTTAATCGTCAAAAATTAAATTTAGAGTTAAAATCACTTACAGGAAGTTCTAAAATAATTATGTATAGTTTAACTTTAATGCCTATATTATTTATATTGATAATTAACTTTATAAATAAAGATTATTTTAGTCCACTATTTACATCTCCAATAGGATTTATTATAATAGGTATTATGCTTGTTTTATATGTGACTTATATAATAGTTGTAAGGAAGATTATGAAAGTAAGGATGTGATCTATGAAAAATATAATGTCAAAAATATATTTAAAAAAAGATGTAGATTCCATTAATAAGAAAATTAATATGTTAGGTAATACTAGAATTGATGCAGTTACATTTATAAGCTTGCGTATATTATCTACAATATTGTTTGCATTATTCTTAGTATTATTTACTAATATATCTTATATGTTTATACCTTTATTTGTAATAATATTTTATTTTGGATATTATCATATATTTATTACAAAAAGGTTGCGAAAAAGAGAGGAAAAATTAGATAGAGAAGCACTTTACTTTTTTGAAGTATTAACTCTTACCTTAGAATCAGGAAAAAATTTACAAAATAGTCTTGAATTAACTTGTAAGAATGTAAAAAATGAGTTATCTTTAGAATTTGAAAGAAGTTTAAAAGAAGTCTATGTTGGAAAAACTTTAATAGAAGCATTATCAGATATGCAAAAGCGTATTCCGTCAGAAAATATTAATAATATTATTATGAATATTATGCAGACAAATTATTTTGGAAATAGTATAATTAGTACTATGAATAATCAAGTAGATTATTTAAGAGAAAAACAGATATTAGATATAAGAGGTCAAATAAATAAAATACCTAATAAAGTAAGTATAGTATCAGTATTGTTTATTGTACCTTTAATATTATTATTAGTATTAGGACCATATATTGTTAGTTTTATAAGTAAATAGAAAAATTATTAAATGAAGGAAAGGAAATAATTATGAAATATTATTTAGCTGGAATAAAAGGGACTGGTATGAGTGCATTAGCTCTTATATTAGATGATTTAGGATTTGAAGTGGTTGGTTATGATGATGCAGAAGAACATAGATTCACTGAAGATAAACTAGTAGAACGTGGTATTAAAATATATACTAAAGAAAATGATGCTATGGATAAAGACACTATAGTAGTATATTCTCCAGCACTAAAATTAAATACTCATAAAGAACTTATTAAAGCTCAAAAAATGGGACTTAAGATATATGAATATCAAGAAATGCTAGGAAAACTTACTAAAACTTTTGATACGATATGTATTTCAGGTTGTCATGGTAAAACAACTACAACATCTATGTTAAGTCATATATATATGACAATTGATAAATGTAATTATTTAATTGGTGATGGAAGAGGACATGGTACTAAGGAGTCTAAAAAGTTTATTTTAGAAGCTTGTGAATACCGTAGACATTTTCTTGCATATGATCCTGAATATGTAATTATTACTAATATTGACTTAGATCATACAGATTACTATAAAAGTATTGATGATATGATACTTGCTTATCAAGAGTTTGCTAATAAAGCTGATAAGATGGTTATTGCTTGTGGTGATGATCAGTATACTCATACATTAGAAGTTAATCCTTCGATATATTATTATGGTCTTGATTCAGATAATGATATTCAAGCTCGTAATGTTGAATATAGGAATGATGGAACTGAATTCGATGTATTTATTGAAGATGAATATTATGGACACTTTGATCTTCCTTTATTTGGTAAACACATGCTACTAAATGCTCTTGCTGCAATTGCTATTTGCCATTATGAGAGAATGAATGCTAAAGAAGTTGCAAATGCTCTTAAAACATTTAAAGGTGCAGAAAGAAGATTTAAAGAAGAAGTAGTGGGAGATAATGTTATAATTGATGATTATGCTCATCATCCAGCAGAAGTTAAAGTTACAATTAAAGCAGCGCGTCAAAAATATCCTGATAAAAAAGTAATCGCAATCTTTAAACCACATACATTCTCACGTGTAGAAGAGTTTGCAGATGCATTTGCAAATAGTCTTAATTTAGCTGATAAGGCATATGTAATGGATATTAATTATGATAGAGAAGATCCTGAAGATTATAAAGGAGTTACTCCATATACTATTATTGATAAATTAAATAATGGTGATTATATAGAACGAGGAATGGCTGATAAATTACTTGAATTTGATAATGCTGTAATACTATTTATGAGTAGTAAAGAAATATATTTTCTAGAAGATGAATATAAAAAATTATTAGAAGAAAAAAATAAAACAGTTAAATAATTGTTTTGTTTTTATTTTTCATGCTACCTATATAATCAATTAGAAAGTTATATACATTTTTGAGTTAGAATGATATAATGTATATAGACTATAAGAGTAGGAAATATGTAATTAATATAATCTTCTTGAGTAGCAGTCAGTAAGAGAAAGGAAAGAGATAGAATGACTAAATTTAAAAAACGTGGTTTTACGTTGATTGAATTAATAGCTGTATTA
>CAMKQS010000040.1 GCA_946414975.1 uncultured Caryophanales bacterium
TACCAACCTTAAAAAATTCTACATCGTTAGATAATTAATATATTTTGCCCAAGGGGTCATGATGTCTTGACAAAAGTTATTTTTTTAAATTTTTTTACTTTCTTTTTTTATATCAAAATATTCATACATATAATTTACATTTTTTTCTTTATTAAACATCTCTTTTAAATTATTATATTCTTTTATTAGCTCATCCATAGAACAATTTATTACTTCATCTAATTCAGCAGAATAATTCATTTTTCTTTTATGATATTCATATTCTAGTTTATCTAGAACTTTATAATCCCCTTTCGGAAAAATCCTTAAATCTAAATCATAATCAATATATTTAATTGTTCCTTCTTCAACAATAAAAGGAGATGCAATATTACAATAATAATATATGCCATTTTTTTTCATCTGTGCAATAATATTAAACCACTTATCTTTAAAAAAATACATAACAGCAGGTTCCTTAGTTCTCCAAGTAGTTCCTTCAGCCTCTGTAACCAATGTTTTATTATTGCCAAAAACCATATAATCTTTTTTTACATCTAATAAAACTGCCTCATCCCACGCTCTATGTATCTTGCCATCATGTTTATAGCACTGAATTTGATATAAATCTCCAATAAACATCCTTTTCATACAACCACCAAAGCTATTATACCATATAAAAAAAGAAAAACAACATAATCATTTTTCTTTATTCTTTATTAGCTCAATCACTTTTTCTAATTGTTTATCATTTTCCTGATCATCTTGTTCAACTTCATAATCAGGAATAATACCTTTTGTCTCATTAATCCAGTGTCCCTTAGGAGTTAACCATTTTTTTGTTGTCATTTTATAATTTTTATCTTCATTTATAGGAATCATCTCTTGAACAGTTCCTTTTCCAAATGTTTTTTTACCTACAAATTTAGAATTTAAATTTTCCTTAATTGACGCAATTAATAATTCAGATGCTGAAGCACTATTTTCATTTCCTAATAAATAAATTTCATATTTTTTATTCTTTGTTGTTTTTCCATATGTTTTAGTAGTCATTTTGTTTGTTTTTAGCTGATATATTACTTGATTTTTTGTCAATAGCCTTTCAAGAATAGATTCAACAGTACTTAAATAACCTCCTGTATTATCTCTAACATCAATTATTAATGCATCTATATCATTTTTCTCTAGTTCTATTAGTTTTTTATTAAATTGCGATGCAGTGTTACTTGCAAATACACTTATATATATATATCCAATTTTTTTATTGTCTTCTTCAATTATTTTAGATGATACAGAATCAATCGTAACATTATTCTTCTTTACCTTTACACTTTCTTCGTTATCATTTTTCCTTATAACCAATTCAAAATCATCTGATTCATTTTCTAATACATATGAGCTAAAATCATTAATACTCATATCACTTACATTTTTATCATTTATTTTAATAATAACGTCTCCTACCGTTATTCCAGCATTAGCAGCAGGAGAATCATCAAATACGCCCACAACAACTATATTATTCTCTTCATCCTTAGCAATAGCCAAGCCAAGTCCTTTGTATCCTCCATTCAATGATAAATTAAGACTGTTAGAATCATTTTTATCCAAATATACGGAATAAGGATCATCAAGAGCCTTCATCATTCCACCAATTGCATCATCTATTAATTTCTCTCTGTCAACTTTCTTATAATAATTATCTATAATATAATTATAATTTTTCTCAAATCTTTCTATATATATATCTTTTTTTATATCTGTTTTATTTTTTGTGTTTTTCAAATTATATCCTATAAAAAAACTAGCTAAACAGCTTACAAATAATAGTAATATTACTTCAATAATTCCTATAGTATTCTTTTTATTTTGAGATTTTAATTTTTTTAGCATTAAATCACCATCCAACTAATTATTAGTTTAACACACATTAAAATTTATGTCTATAATATTTTTATAGACTACTTTTTATTTATTATTATTTTATACACAAAAAATATGATAAAATATATTTACGGAGGTATTATGAAAAAATTTACTCAGCGAGACGAAGAATTTATTTGTGAAAATTGTAATAAAAAAGTTAATAAATTATTATACACATCAAGAGACCATTGTCCCTATTGTTTGTATTCTAAACATGTTGATATAAATCCAGGCGATAGATTAAATACATGTCTTGGACTATTAAAACCAATAGGAATAGAAAAATATAAAAAAACATATAAAATAATATACAAATGTGAAAGATGTAATACTATTCATAAAAATATTATAGCCAATGATGATAACATGGATAAAATCATTGATTTATCTGTAGAAAGCAATTAAGTAGAGATTAAATAATTAATTTATTTAATCCCTCTCACACCACTGTACGTACGGTTCTCGTATACAGCGGTTCAATTTATATTGCAGTATGTACTGCGAGATAATGGTCTAGTGGAAACACTAGTCCTTTTTGTTGTAATCTTTTATTAGATAATGCTATATGCAACACTACAGTACTTGCTACCCAGTAATAGCCTCTTCTTGTATTTGCTACCATATAGGCATTGTATTCGGAGATACCTAGTTTTCTTAATGCTTTGTATTTGGTCATAGGTTTCTTCCAGTATTTCCATATGCACATTCTAAGTCTATATCTTAAATGTTCACTAATTTTTATCATTATAGATTTCATGTCGGCTATTCTAAAATAATTTATCCAACCTCTTATAACTTGATTTAGTTTGGTTATCTTTTCATCTATAGACATTGCATTACTTCTACTAGTTATGTCATTTAATTTCTTTTCAAACTTTTGAACAGATTTTAAGTGTGGTTTAGGTTTTATTATCCCTGTTTTTGTATAGTAAAAACCAAAACCTAAATATTTTATTTGGTTAGGTCTTGCAATTTTACTTTTCTCTGCATTTACGATGAGTCCTAATTTGTTTTCTATATAACTAGTGATTGTTTTCATTACTCTATTGGCTGCTTTTTCTGATTTTACCATAATTAGGCAGTCATCGGCATATCTAACAAAATTCAACCCGCGTTTTTCTAATTCCTTATCCAACTCATTCAACATGATGTTTGATAATAAAGGACTTAGATTACCTCCTTGTGGTGTTCCTACTTTTGTAGGTTGACAAACTCCGTTTATCATAACTCCACTTACTAGATACTTTCTTATTAATGATATAACTCTTCCATCTTTGATTGTTCTTCTTATTATGCCGATTAACTTATCTTGGTTAACGTTGTCAAAGAATGCTTGTAAATCTATATCAATTATCCAGTCATAACCATCATTAAAACACTCTAATGCCCTAATAACTGCCATTTCACATGAACGTTTTGGTCTAAAGCCATAGGAATAATTGGAAAATTGTTGTTCAAATATAGGGTTTAATACTTGTACTATTGCTTGTTGGATTACTCTATCTATTACCGTTGGTATTCCTAGTTTTCTCATCTTGCCATTTTCTTTTGGTATCTCAACTCTTCTGACAGGACTAGGTTTATACTTTAATTCTCTAATTTGTTGTTTAATTTTTTCTTTATGTAAATATAAATAATATCCAACTTCATCAATAGTCATTCCATCGATTCCACTTGTTCCTTTGTTTCTATAGACCTGTTCATATGCTTTGTATAGATTTTTGTTATCTAATATACGTTCTAGTAATTCTTCCATACTCGTTTCTTCCTTTCTAGTCTTATAACTAAATACCTGTCTTTTAGAATACTCTTTGAGATACGCTCATACCATTTTCTTTATTACGTTCTGACTTAGTATTTTAGTTAATCATAGTGTAGAAACACTATAAATTGTTCAGTCCTTCCCAATATTTCTATTAGTACTATGACTTCTGCTGACTTCTCACGATAAACCTTTTTCGGCCGACCTTAACAATTAGTATATTAAACCGCTTGTGCTTATTCGTCCGTGAGACCTCCTAGGGTAAGACATATCACTTTCCTCGATTATCTGCCTAATTTACCACACATAGTTACGCATATCTTTTGGACTTTAAGTTGTAATGCACTCTTATCCTTATGTATAGCCTTATATTAGGTTCTTATTCATCAGACCTCAATTTTGTTTCACACTTCCTCTAGCTCACACCTCACGATGGAAACCTTGTGCTTCACTAACACTTCGTTGATATGTACGCGTGTAAGGGACTTTCACCCTCTAGTTATATGCCATGCCTAGCACACATTAAAAAGAAATATAATGCATTCAAATTATATTTCTTTTTTTTACCATATATCTTCATCATTTATATCTTTTTTTATCTTTATATCTGGTAATTCTATATTAGTATTATCATCTATTTTGTTTATATGAACAGAATCAACTTTTATGTTTTTTATATCATTTATAAGTTCATCGTTTATTATATGCTTTTTTGATATAATTTTATTAAAATCAGAATCAATATCTTCAACATCTAATTCATCATAATCTAAAGCGACTCTATCTTCGTTATTATTATCATCAATCAAATCTTCTTTAATTGAATCTTCTTCTGATATTTCTTCATCAAAACTAGACATATCGTCTGTTTTATTCACATCAAATTCAACGTTATATTCTTTTTTCTTTTTTATATCATTCTTCTTATTTTTTCTGTTCATTTCTTTATCAATTAAATATGATAAAATTACAAGCATTATTAAAATAAATGCAATTAATAATACCGCCCAGTATCTATTTATAAAATCCATTAGCCACCTCTTTTTTTATTCTTCTATATAATGTTCCCCTTTAAAAGGATCATATGAAATTAAATCAGGATAATTTTGTTGTCTCAATACCTCATATACCATAATTGCAACACAATTAGATAAATTAAGCGCTCTAACATTAGAATTAATTGGTATACGAAGACATTTATCAATATTTTCCTTTAATATTTCTTTTGGAATACCAGTACTTTCTCGACCAAATATCAGATATATATTTTTATCTTTATCACTATAGTCAAAATCACTATGAGTTTTAGTTCCATATCTACTTAAATAATAAAATTCTCCTTGATTCTTTTTCAAAAAATCATCATAACTATCATACACATAATACTCACACTTTGGAATATAATTAACACCACTTCTTTTAACATATTTAGACTCTAGAGAAAATCCTAGAGGCTTTATCAAATGTAATTTAACACCCGTTCCTGCACATGTTCTCATAATATTTCCTGTGTTTTGGGGTATCTCTGGTTGATACAATACTACATTAATCATTTTACATCTCCAAATTCAATATTATTTATTACTTCAGTATTTAAATTATAGTATATATTTTCGACAACTGAATCATTTAAAATAATCATTGTTGGTAAATTATTTTCATCAATATGGGTATTATACTTTTTATTAAAACTTTTATAAAAACCATTATTTAACTCATTTTTATCTATATAAATTAAGTTATTATATAAATTATACTCAACTATTTTTTTCTTCAAAACTTCTTCTTGCTCATCTATTAATGTATTATATTTATCAGAAATGTAAATAACAGTTGATGAATTTTCTTGCAAATAATCAATCAACTCTCTACTATCAATATGTTTAGCATACTTATACAATACACTCGTTGGTCTTAGTGAGTTATTATAGAATTTGGCAAGAGAAAATGTAGCAACTACTACTATTGCAAGCATTAAAGCTAAAATAAAATAATTTTTTATAGGTATCTTTTTCATCGTACCTCCTTTAATTATAGAATCAATCTTCTGGTTCTTTTACATCTTCTAGTTTAACAATAGGTAAAACAATTCCCTCTGATATACAGATATCATTATATTTTTCCCTAAATTTAATAAGTTCTTTAACAATTGCATCAGGATAAATACGCTTACTATTTCTTATTGCATTATACACATCAGTTATATCTACCGATGTTTTATTATCATATAATGCATTAGAAAAAGCCGCTGTTAATACTGAAAAACAAATGTCTGGATACATAGCACCCAATCCGTAAACTCTTTTATATGGATTTGTAGCTTCAACTATACTATGCAATAGCATATCTACAATATAGTCATTATATTTAAATTTTATTCCAGTTTTACTTTCAATTTTTGGAAGACTTCCCATCAATATTTTTACAACAGTATTTTCATCTGGTTCTTGAACATCAATTCTATCAAATCTTCTTAAAAATGCTCTATCCCTTACGACATATGTATTATACTCAATATCTGTTGTAGCGCCTATTAATTTAACGTCTCCTCTATCGATTACAGGCTTTAAAATATTAGCTAAATCCATTGGATTATCCGTTTTGGCACCTATTAAAGTATGTACTTCATCAATAAACAATATCAATTTTGATACTTTTTTCAATTCATTTACTAATACTGAAATTATCAACTCTTCTTTTCCACCATAATTTATTTTTCCAACTAAAGAAGAAGAGTTTATTTTAACAACATTATATCCCATTAAAGCGTTTGGAACCATATTATTTTTTATTCTATATGCTAATCCTTCAACAATTGCAGTTTTACCTATTCCGGCTTTACCAACTAACAAGCCTGATTTTTCTGGAGTTAATAAAACAATAATTAATTTTTTTATTTCATCATCTCTAGCAATTGCTGGATCTGTTATATAATCCTTTAAAGTTAAATTCTCACCATAACTATCTAGAATACTAATTCCACTAAAATCCATATTATCCATTTTATTACCTGCCTTCATATTAATTATATAACAATTAAAAAAAAAAGAAAAGAAATATTAAAAATTTTCTTCTTTAAATATTATTAATTGTTCAGGCATAAGATATATTTTTTTGTTTTGCCTTTTTATATTATCATAACTTGTATTAAAATTATCAAGCACTACATCCAAGGTATCTCCCTCTTTTGTAACATATACTAATGTTTTATTAGTAGGAACCATTAACTGTTGATTTGGATACAAATATTCATCAACTTTTATACCATTTATAGCAGCTAAATCTGAAGCATTAATATTGTATTCCTTAGCAATTTGATATAAATTATCACCAGATTTTACAATATATGTAAAAAATGAATCATTCATACTTGAAGGAACTACAATATAAGAATCTACACTCATATCAATATTACTATTAATATTCATAAGTTCTTCGACTGTAGTATTAGTCTTATTGGCAATTGAATCTAATGTATCACCAAACATTATCTTATAAACACTATACATTTTATCACCTAATATAGATTATGATAAATAATACTTTTTTGTGATAAAAAAAGAAATTTTTCATATATATATTATGAGAGGACGATATATGAAAAAAATTTTACCTAAAGTGTTTCAAAACAAAATTGATAAAAAGTTAAATAATAATACTGATATATATTATAGTATTAATAAAGATAATGCAATTGAAAAAAAAGAAAATAATAAAATAATAAACAATACAAATATCAATAAAAAGATAAATGATATATTTGCATCTTCTAATTATATATATAAAGCAAAAGTAGAAATAAAAATGTTAGATAATGTTTTAAATACTAAAATAGTTGGCAGAAATAAGAATTATTTAATAACTTTTGATAATCAAAAAATACCTATTAAAGATATAATAGATATTAAAGAAAATAAATAGTTTTCTTTTTTTTTACAAAAAAAGACCGAAGTCTTTATATACATTCTATATATGTATCTGGTAAACATCTAATTGCACAACATCCATCTATTATTTCTAATCTAAACATATTTGAACAAGTTACTCCTTCATCACCACAAATAACGTTTTCTCTTGTCATTAACATTATCCACCATTACACAATATAGTGATAAAATTCAATAATTATATTGCTTAATTAAATAATAATTGTCACTAAAGAGTGAATCGTAAACTGTCAAAATGAATTTTCTGTTTTATCACTTTAAAATTTGTTGAAATAGACTACATTTGATTTTTTTAATACTTTTTACTTCTATAAGTTTTAAAATTAATGACATTAAATAATTCTTTCATTTTTTTTCAAACTATCTAATTGTTGAATATTGAATATTTTTTTATCAATCATTAACTAACTCATTAAGAATTCTTTTGACACCATCACAATCATCATAATTTTTACATTCTAATGCATATATATAATTTTTACCAATTTTTGTTATATAATTGCCTTCTTTTATATTATAAAAACTTTCATATTCATTCTTTATATAATTTACTATTTTTTCATTAGATTTGTTATTTGATAAATTAGTCTTTACTATTATTACAGTGTAATAACTACCATCAATTATAGAAGTATCATTATCTTTTGAATTAATCATATCTATTGAATTTAGAACTCCTGATGTAATACTAACAGAAGATTTAATATATTTAGCTACATCTGAATTTTTATCTAAAGAATTAAATATATAATATAAATGTCCTTTTTGGGCTTCATCAAAATCTTCTGATTTAGGACTTTTCGAGTTTTTAAATTTATCATTAAGTATATATTGAATTAATTTTATACCACTTTTTGTTCTCGTTATTTGGCTATTTAATAAGTAATAATATTTACTATCTATTACATCATTGTTTTTTACAATATCATATTCTTTTTTATAATGCTTAATAGGTATTGCTAAATTTAAATTTTGTCCACCTTTTATTGATGCATATGTAATACCTATTAGTTTTCCGTTACTATCAAACAATGCACCTCCGCTACTTCCTGAAGATATGGGTGCAGTGTGTTGATATACTTCTATATTATCTTGAAAATTACCACTTATTATTCCTGTTGATATAGTATTTTTTAATCCTAATGGACTCCCTATTGCTGTTACATCTTTTCCAATTTTTATATTACTACCTAATTCAACTTTCTTTAAACCTTTTGATGAAGTAAGCTTCAATATTGCCATATCTTTTTTCTTGTTATAGTCTAAAATCCCATCAACTTGGTATTTCGTATTATTTTCAGATATTACTTCAATCTTATAATTATCTTCTATGACATGAGCATTTGTCAGTATAATATCATTTTCAAAGGCAACAACACCACTTCCAGTTGAAATTAATTCATTATCGGAATTATAAACATTTATTAACACAACAGATTTTTTTAAGTCATCAAAATCAGCTTTTGAATTAAAAAACATTAAACACAATACAACTAACGACAGCAAAAGTACTCCACTAACTATGAATTTTAGTTTCTTATTTCCTTTATATACTTCGTTTTTTATTTCTACTTTTGTCCCACAAATTGGACATAATTTAAATTTTTTATTTATTCTTTTTCCACACTTGATACATTTCATTTTAATTTTACCAACTCTCTTTTTATTAGTTAATAATATCTTTATTTATTTAATTCATCATGCAATTTGTTTTCAGACACACCAGCAGATTTTAATAACATCAAATAACTCTCTTTTAATTTTAAAAAATTTTTTCCCTGAGTTTCTCCACTAATAATGCATTCCTCTGCTTCCGCTATTAAAGAAGATTTATATGCACATTCACTTGTTCCAGTATTGTAATTATACATATAAGAATATTCTTTATGGACATTTGCTGTTATATTATTTTCATCATTTATTATATTCAAAACATAACTTCCATCTGAAATATTAGTTATAGGATTATACATAAATTTAGAATGTATAATAGAATTTCCATAAAAGAATTGTTCTTCATATACATATTCAAAACTATCTTCATAAATTGAATAATAAGCATAATCTTTATCACTATTGTAATAATATGCAAAATCTGAATTAACATCCCCCTCTATATTATTAACATAAAAAACATTATCATATTCATCTTTATATTCTTTATAATCTTCACTTTTTGACAAATAATCTATCACTTTTTGTTTTTCTGTTAATTTTCTTAATGAGCACCCTACTAACATAATAGAAAAAAACGAAACTATTATAATTGTTTTATTTAATAACTTCACGTCTATCACCAAATATATAATAACATTTTTTTTATTTTTTGTATATATTTAAGAAAGTAAATTATGAAGATAGCATTATCTGTAATTTAAAAGATGAAGTATTCAGAAGTTGTACATTAAGATTTGTAATAATATATAATTCTTTCTAAGCAATTTATTTTTCATCAAAAGAAGGTATTAGAAGTTATGGCAAATTGTTATACGAATATAGAAAGATTATAGAAGATGGATTAAATGATAATAAATTAATTAATTAAATTGCAAATGAAAATAAATAGTTTTTTTTTTTTACAAAAAAAGACCGAAGTCTTTATATACATTCTATATATGTATCTGGTAAACATCTAATTGCACAACAACATTTTAAGTCCATAGTGAAAAATGAATTGGTTGCAACATAAGGAATTGTTGCACTAGTTGTAGGATCTGTATTATCAGTAAGAACTCTAAAAGTAGCACAACATCCATCAATTTTTTCTACTCTAAACACATTTGAACACGTTACTCCTTCATCACCACAAATAACATTTTCTCTTGTCGTTGGCATAGTCCATGGTGTACCATTTCCAAAAGCTGTATATAAGACTACTGGTCTAGTATTACAATTTAAAGTACTAGTTCCACATCCCAAAAATCCTCTATCGCACGTTTCTAAACAAGAATCATTGCAATCAGCATTTTTTTGTAGAATATTAATTACAGATAGTATTTCTGATATACAACAACTATTATTATTTTTATCATTATTACAATTCATATATCTAACCTCCTATTCCCTAATATAAAATATTCTACTTACTTTATTTAGTGTATATTAATAACCCAATTGATTATTTTCATTTTTTTTTGTAAAATGATAATGGAAGTGAATGTATGGATTGTATAAAAAAAGATAAAGAATATTTTATAACTATTAAAGGTGATAAAAAAGTACCTATAAGAAAATTACAACTTGAAGTATTATCAATTATGGACGCAATTCACAGCGTATGTGAAAAAAATAAAATTGAATATGCTCTAATTGCAGGTTCTGCTCTTGGAATTGTTAATTATAAAGGTTTCATTCCATGGGATGATGATATGGATATATGTATAAAAAGAAAAGACTATAAAAGATTTATTAAGGCAATGGAAAAAGATTTGGATGATAAATTTTATTTTCAATGCTTTCAAACTGATAAAAGATATAACGTGCTAATACCTAATATGAAAGTAAGAAAAAAAGGAACTTGTATAAAAGAAAAAAACTTTTTACTTAAAAATAGGTGTAAAAGTGGAGATGGAATTTTTGTTGATGTTGTAGTATATGATAATATTTCTGATAATAAATTTATAGATGAATTATATAGAACTTATGTAAAATTATTAATGCCTATAATGGTATTATTAGATAATTTACATATACCAACTACAATTTTAAAAAAATTAGTAGAAAAAATTGCTATTAGATATGGAGAAAAAAATAAAAACAGTAAATATACATCTCAAACTATTGCAATACCATGGGAAAAGTTTTTAAAAGAACCTGTCTTTTTAAAAAAAGATGTATATCCTTTTAAAAAATACGAATTTGAAGGAAGAATGTTTTACTCATACAATAATATTGAGAAAGTGTTAAAAGAATGGTATGGAGATAATTGTTTAAAAAAATGGAATGGAAAAGAATGGGAAGAAACTTTACCTGTTGAGAAAAGAACACCAAAGCACACTGTGGATATTAATTTTGAAGGAGATTATATAGATGAAAAATAATATTACTTTTTGGATTTTTATTGGAATTATTTTTATAGTTGCTTCTCTTTTAATATTAAATGATCACAGTTTCAACTTGATGGGTATAGGTTTTATTATAATTGGATTATGTTTTTTAATTGCAGTAAATCAAAAAAATTGATTTACTTTTTTTATAGAAAAATACCCTAACACAAATAAAAGTATGTATATAGGAATATATTTTATATTTATTTTTGCTTTTTCAATCATAATTATGATATTACTATACGTAATTCCCAAAATAGCATTATTCATTTGATATTTAAATTTCATTATTAATATACTTATTAATTTAATAGAAACAATTAATCCCATTACAATTCCTATAGCAAATGGAATAATAGTTGTAAAATTATTGTAGAAAGTGTAAATATGCGCAAAAATATACAATACCTTATCATACATTCCGATTGACATAAGTAATGCTGTACCACTTACACCCGGTATAATTGATGATAATGATTCTATAAATCCACTTATAAAATATAAAAACAAGTAGTTGTTATTAAAATTAACACTAAAATTTATCTTACTAAATATATACATGATAAAAAAGCATATTATTGAAATATACCAATATTTTTTTTTAGACATAATTTTTACTTCTTTTACACTTCCCATTATAAGGCCTAAAAAAATAAAGATAATATATGAATAATATTTATAGAAAAAATAATATAATATATGACTACCAAGAATAATTGATATTAAGATACCAATTGATATTTTAAATAAAAAGATAATATTATTAATATCTTTTGTAATATTTAAAAATGAATTAATACACTTTTCATATATACCTAAACTAATAGCTAATATACTCCCACTAACACCTGGAATTATTTTACCTAATCCTACAATTATTCCTTTTATTATATCTTTCATAATACATTATATTATATTTAAAACTATTTATTCTCACCAAAATATCCATTATGAACAAACATTGTTTCATTAACAACAATAAATGCTTCTTTATCTACTGATTTTATTATTCGGTATAAGTTATTATAGTATTTACTATCTATCTCAACAAACAAGAGATATTTATTTTTATTTTTACCCTCTAATTTTAAAATAGATACTGCCATAGATGACTGTCTTATATAATCTATTAATTTTTGAACATTATAATCTGTTATTATTTGTACTTCATACTTAGTATTTATAAATCTTTTTGAAATAATCCCTCCGATATATGTACCAGTTGCAAAACCAAGTGCATAAGACAGAACAATAAATATATTAGAATTACCGTTAGACAAAGCTTGTTCCACCACTAAAAACCATACTGCAACTTCTATGAACCCTAAAATACTTCCAATTAAATTTCTTCCTTTAACAACAATAATTGTTCTAATTGTTCCCAAAGATACATCAATTATTCTTGCAAGAAAAATCTCAATACATAAAAATAAAATATGCATACAAATCACCATTTTTAATATAAACAAAAAAATTAGTGTTTATTCACTAATTTCTTTTAAATATGAATTAATATCACTTGAACCAATTTTGTATTCTTCAATTTTACCGTCTTTAATCTTAAATAATGTTTCATCAGATACTTTTAATTCATTAATATCATCAACTATATTACTTTTATCTGATATAAACTTTTGATTAAATGCTTCATTCATATTAATCATAAATACATTTAAATGATTATCTTTTTTATTATATTTGCTGATATATCTATTATATATTCCTTTTAGCCTACTATCTTCTTTATACGCTAAAACATAATACTCTTGATATTTTCTATCAAATATTTGTCCAAAAATAATTTTTTCTGTTTGGATTACTGATTCTTGTACCTCCGTTTCATCACTCTTATGATCTAATACATAAGTAGTAATAAAATAAAATCCTACTAATACAACAACTATTACTATAATCCAAATAATAAGATTTTTAAATTTAAATGTATCTTCATTATCATTGATCAAAGGCGCTTGATATTTATTATTTCTACTCATCCAATCACCATTGCTATTATATCACATAAAATATTATTTTTAAATATTATTTTTCAATTTGAGCAACAGACATATGATTAATTTATGATAATGTCTTAAGTAATAACTTTGGAAAATGTCTCAAAGT
>CAMKQS010000041.1 GCA_946414975.1 uncultured Caryophanales bacterium
AGTTCTTTAACTACTGATGCACATCTTTCAACTACTTCTCCTGCTGCAATTTTATTTGCAAGAATACTATCCATTACTTTTATTACTGCCATAATAATCTCCTCATTTATTTAATTTTATCACGCCTTATAATTAATAATCAATAGAAAAAGTTATGAAAATAATCATAACCTTTTAACTATTTGCTTTTTTCATTATTTCAGAAAGATATTTTTTTATATATTCAGGTCTATCTAATATCTCTTCAAAATCATTATTAATTCTAACTTCTAAAACATTAACACCTAAAGTTAATTCAAACCATGCTGCAACGATATGTCTATGGCAAAATTCATTATTTTCTTCATAACATAATAATATAGAGTTATCTAATATTTTATATATTTCTTTTGGATTTAATTCTTTTAGTACTTGTTTGTAAAATTCACGTATATAATATTCATTATTTGTTTTTTCATCAATTATTTCTCTATTATGTCGCCACGTTTTAAAGAAATCTCTTTTAGGCGCTAAAAGCATAAAACAATCTCCACTATAATTTGCATCTTTGCCTTTATCACGTGATATAGAATATATTTTATATTTATCTATTTTACAGTTATTATAATTACTGGTTTTAATCATTTTAACACCATATTTTATTCATATTTACTATCTACACCTAAATATTCTTCTAAGCTAATCCAATCACCATTATTATATAATTTTTTTGCAAGTTCTTCTCCTACATATCTAAAATGCCATGCTTCATAATTATAGCCAGTTTCTGCTTCCTTATTATTAGGAAATCTTAAGATAAAGCCATAATTAGCTGCATGTTCATTAACCCATTTACCTGTTTCAGTTTCAAGAAAATTAGCATTAGTTCCATTAAGATCGAAACATAAACCACTTTGGTGTTCAGAATATCCTGCACGTGCAGAATAAGTATCCGCAGCATCCTTTCCATCTCTTGCTGCATAGTTATTATATAGATCAACTTGTACTTTATACGAACGATATCCACTGCTTATTTTTAACTCATAACCTAAATTAGACGCATCTTTTTGCATACTCAAAAACTTTTCCATAACAGTTTTATCTAGATAATCAGGCCCATATAAATAATCACTTGTTATTTCTTTATATGGATCTTGTGGTTGATATGTACTATCAAGTGCATAAGATTTATTAACTATCATAATACCATCGACATAATAAGCTCCATTATATTTAGTTAAGTTCATATTTGTTTTAGTCTTAGAAATATATTGTTCTCCATCTTTCATATCATATTTAGTATTATCTACTTTTTTAGATTCATTGTTCTCTATTTTATTATTAGTAGTATTCTTAATTAATTTATTTTTATTATTTTGTGGTAATAAAAATATAACTAATAAGGCAATAATAGTAATAATTATTAAACAGAGAATAATAACAGGAGTTTTCTTTACTCTTCTTTTTTTCACTTTATACCTACTCTACATCAAAATTTTCTATTTCATTATTTTCTGTTACTAATTTACTTACTTGTTCATCAATCTTTTTTAACTTTTCATCACATGATTTAACAAGGTTCATTGCTTTAGTATATTTTTCTATTGATAAATCTAAATCTACTTCTCCTGTTTCAAGTTCATTAATAATTTCTTCTAACTCTTTAATTTGTTCTTCAAACTTTTTTTCTTTTACTTCTTTACTCATGACGTACCTCCTTCTTACTAGTCACTTTAGCTTTAATACAACCACTATCTATTCTTATGTCTATTTCATCATTAATATTAATGTCATTAATATTATTAATTACTTTATTATTTTTATATGTAATAGAATATCCTCGTTTTAAACTATTTAAAGGATTTAATAGCTCTAGCTTATCAATTAAGTTATCTAATTGAATTATCTTATCCTTATACAATGTTTTTGGGTTTATTATTAAATGATTATTTTTTAAAAGATCCAATTTATGTTTAGCATTACTAATGTTATTAATCATTGTCTTATTAATTTTTTCAACAAGTAAATCTAATTGTTGTTTTTTAGCTTCAAACATAATCATTGGATTTTTTATGACAAATGAATTTTTAATAGAATCTAAATATAATTTTTGATAATTTACCTTTGCATTAATTGCCTCATTCAATCTAACTTTTAAATTGTTTACATAATTTACTAAATCAGGTAAATTAGGAACTGCCATTTCTGCTGCTCCTGTTGGTGTTGGTGCACGAAGGGATGCAACAAAATCGGCAATTGTATAATCTATTTCATGACCTACTGCACTTATTGTAGGTATTTTACATTCAAATATCCTTCTAGCTAATTCTTCTTCATTAAATGGCCATAAATCTTCTAAAGATCCTCCACCTCTACCAATAATTAATACATCAAGATCATACTTTTCAGCTTGATTTATTTTTTCGATTATATTTTTATATGCGTTATCTCCTTGAACAAGTGATGGAAAAAGATATACTTTACATATTGGATATCTTCTTTTAATTGTTGAAATAATGTCTTTTACAGCCGCTCCTTCTTTAGCAGTAATAACCCCTATCTTATCAGGATATTTAGGTATTTTCTTTTTATATTTTTGATCAAATAATCCTTCTTTAGCTAATTCTTTTTTTAATTTTTCATATGCTAGATATAGATTACCTATTCCGTCTTTTTGCATTTCACTTACATATATTTGATAACTTCCAGTTGCTTCATAAACACTTATTCTACCTGTTACCAATATTTTATCGCCATCATTAGGTATAAATTCTAATTTTTTGGCAGCACTACTAAACATTATAGCATTAATTTTACTATTTTCATCTTTAATAGAAAAATATATATGTCCGGTTGAATGCATTTTTAAATTAGATATTTCCCCTTTTAGAAATACAGTAAATAAATTACCATCTGTATCTAATTTATGCTTTAAATACCTATTAATAGCTGATACTGTTAAATATTTATCTTCCATTTATAACTCCTCATGATAAACTTTATCAAGTGTAGCATTAATCATATTTTTTACCTTATCATCACTATAATCTTTAGCTAAATTAACTGCTTCATTAATTACTACAATAGGAGGAGTTTTAGTATACATAAGTTCATAAATTCCCATAAGCAATATAGCTTGATCAGTATTTCCTAATCTATCAATACTCCAGCCTGCTAGATACTTATTAGCTATATCTTTTAGCTGTTCTTTATAAGTAAGAGTACCATATACTATTTCTTTTACAAACTCATTATCAATTTCCATTACTGATTTTATAACATCTTCAACATTATAATCCATTTTATTATTATCATATACATTTATTTGGTATAAAATTGTCATAATTTTTTTTCTTAATTCACTTCTATTTAAATTCATAAAATCACCTACTTAATTTTAACATATATAAAAAAAAATAGAAAGAGTATCTTTTTATTCTTTAGCTAATTTTCCTACTGTATTAAAAAAACTAATTACCCCTTTATAAACAAGAGTACTTATATTATTTGATATATAATATCCTGCTTTTGATAATTTATTACTGTAATCTTTTTTTACATCAACTTGATACTTTTCTATATCTATTTTTTTTCCATTTTTAATATCATTTTCAAATTCTATTATTTTTTCTCTTGTTAAAGCTGTTTTTTTATAATTTTGAAAGTTAACATATCCTGATTTTTGAGAAACAAATAATGCTATATATGAAATAAATAAAAAAATAAATAAAAATTTAAAAAAATTATCTTTAGCCTTCTTTTTCATTAACATAATCTCCTAATATTTTTACAAGTATTTCGATAGTATTGCTTACTTCTTCCAAAGTATTTTCGTTTCCTCCTAATTCTATTAATATAATATTATCTTTTAAATCTTGATTATATACACCATTTACACCATATCCAGATTTTTGTAATATACCTCTACTTAAGGAAGGATATGACTTAATAATCATATTATTAATTTTATTAGCTATAGCTAAATTAGCTTCGTAGGTACTATATTCATTTCCAATAACAAACATAACTTTTGCATATTTCTTTTTTTCTATTTCAGTAGTTGTTACATCTTTTTTTGCAGCATCCCTATGTAAATCAATAAATAATTTAATTTTACTATATTTTTGTATATCCGGTTCTAAAAAATGCCTGCTTGCAATATAACTTTTACTGTAATCCATATTATTATCATTTAAATATTTAGTTATATCTTCTTTCATAACTATTGTTTTTATTCCACTATTAGTTAATTTTTCTTCTAATATTTGACTAGCTAAAAAAACACCAGGATTAATATTATAATCATTATTATTATCTTTTTCATAATCTTCTTTTTGATGAGATGAATAAATATATATTAAAGGTTCACTTTCTATATTTTTTACTACTTCTTTTATTTTGTAATTGCTATTGTCTTCATTATTTATTTTATTATCTTTGTATTCTAAATTATATACAAGCATAGTATTAGGTTTATTTATGATATTTTCTTTTGTATATACATAAATTTTATCTAATATATTATTATTGTCACCAATATTATTAAGCCCTATATTTGTTAATTTTTCTTTTAATATATTGGAATAATTAATAAAATTTTTCTTTAAATTTTTTATAATTAAAATAATAAGTATTAAAATAATAATTAATTTTAAAATTGCACGTTTTTTTAATTTACGTTTAGATTTAAAACGTCGCATAATATCACCAATAATAATATAGTACTTTTAATAAATGTTTTTTGTCATTTATTGTTACATAAAAAAAGATAAGAAAATCTTATCCAACAATTACGTTACTTATAAAATCTATAAAATTATTAACTGTATCACTAATCATAAAACAAACGTTTTTAAATTTATTTGTTTTAGCATTTTTATTATCAATAATAATTAATTTTGTTCTATCATAATCTTTAATAGTGATCTCACTACCATATCTTTTATATTTTAATATATATTCCATATCTACATCTTTATTAGCATAAAAATATATTTTCCCTTTAGTAAGAAAGATAGAATCTTTAAATATATATTTATAATACTTAGTAATTTGCTCATAGTCACAAATAATATTTTCTACACTGTGTTTTTTAAAGTACTTTCGTAATTTTTTTATATTAATTCGCTTTCCGGTGGATGATAAAGTTCTTTTTTTTCTTTGAAAAAAAGAAATTCTCTCACTTTTACTGATATCAAATGCATTAATTTTCTTATTTCTTTTAAGTGCATTTATTAATTTATCATCAATACCAATTGATATAATAATGCCTTCCATTTTTTTTATTTCTTCTATTAAATATTTAAACACATAAATCACCTACTATATCATTTATAATATAACTTGTAATAAATAGTCCTGCAGTAGCTGGAACAAACGAATTAGAAGGTATTACTTTAATAGATTTTTTTATTGGTTTTTCCTTACTACAAACTACCATTAATTTCTTTATTCCTAATTTTCTGCATTCTTTTCTTATAATTTTAGCTAGAGGATCATAATTTGTTTTATAAATATCAGTTATTTCTAATTTAGTTGGATCCATTTTATTACCTGTACCCATTGATGAAATTAACTTTATATTTTTTTTATTACATATCTTTATAATTTCAATTTTAGTAGAAACAGTATCACAGGCATCGACAACATAATCATAATTATCAATTATACTATCAATATTAATAGAATCAACAAATACTTTTAATTTTTTTACATTACATTCTTTATTGATAGATTTTATACGTTTTTCTAAAACATCTACTTTATTAAGCCCTATATTATCATAGGTTGTCATAAGTTGTCTATTTAAGTTAGTTATATCAACTTTATCATTATCTACTATAGTTATATTACTAATACCACATCTAATAAGAGATTCAACTGTATAACTTCCAACTCCACCTACACCAATTATTATTATCCTTTTATTTTTTATATCATTAATTTTATCTTTAACTAATAATTCAAATCGTTCAAACATAATATCATCTCTATTTGATTGTACCATAAAAAATTTTTTTTACCAAGAAAAAAATTATATACTATGGATATATAATTTATTTCATTAAGTTTCTATCTATTTTTTTTACAAATCTAGCAATATTAGTTTTATATTCTGGTTTATTATATTCTTCAGGTACAAATGATACTGAATCAAATTTATTAATATTTTGATAACAAATATCTTTCTTATAAATATTATATTCAATACCATCTAATGATTCTACTTTTCCATTGTATCCGTCAAAATCTTTTATAATTCCTATTTTTTTCATTTTGTATATTCTCCTTCTTCAACCTGTATGGAGTTTTTATATTCTAAAACAGCTTTCATGTATTTATTTATCTCTTCCATAGCTTTTGCCTTGTTTTTTGAATTTTTCATTATATAACTAGATATTTCAAAATTGCTATCTAAAGATATATACCAGTCTTCTCCATATATACAATAAATACTATCAATTTCTCTTATATTAATATCATCAAGTTCTAATCCATCGTATAATTGATCTTGTGTTTCAATATGTTTTATTGCATTTCTGGCATCTTTTGATGTTGTTTTTTTTACTTTTGATCTACTTACTTCATATTTTTCAGCATTTTGTGCACCAAGTTTAAGTGGAACTAATGAGCCATTATTAGAAGTTGCAACTATTATTGCCTGTTCATATACGTCAGAATAAAAATTTGGTAATGTTTTCTTTATATTTGAAACTCCTAAATCTTCTATAGTACCATTGGTATATGCATATCCATTAGATATAACTACATTCTCAATTGGATATTCACTATTTTTAGTAAGTTCTATTAGCATATTTGCAACTATATCACATGCTTTTTTCAAATCATCATTTGAATATTTTGAATTAATGGAAGTTCGAAGTTGATTTAGAAAAACAGTATTTCCATTTCTAAATCCAGAAACTCTGCTTATTAAATTACCATTATTAGGGTCATTAAAAGTGATATGAAAACCATTTTCATTAAGCAAGCAAAACTCAAACAATGATTCTCCAGCTCCACCAATTCTCATGCAGGCTCCTGTTCTTTCACCTAAAGTCAAATTTATCAAATCAGTGGCATTCCCAATAGAGACATTAATTTTCTTTTTACCATCTAATTCTATATCTTCATCAATTGGAGGTACTGTTATATAATTCCTTTTATGAAGTTTTCTTGTAAGCTCTATTGCTTTATTCAATCTTTCCTCTTTGCTTATTGGACTTGAATTTGGAGATGGATTTCTTTTTATATATTCGTAATTATTAATTCCTAATAAATGTGAATATATTGATGCATCTGAATCAAAACATGCTGCGATATCTAATTGAGCAGTAAAGGTAACATTTTCTCCCCTTTCTTTTTTTTCGTTAATTATTTTCAATATTGTTGAATAGTTAGATATTAAACTTGCAATAATATCTGGATTAAATCCAACATTAAATTCCATACTATCATAAACTTCTGCACAACCAATAATCTTATATTTTTTTAAAAAAGCATATAAACTTGATAAAACATCATTATCATTTAAAACTTTATCTTTTAACATATCTGCATCAACTATTGTAAGTAATTTGACAATCAATTCTGGAGATACTTGAAGACTTTTATAATTTTTTTGTAATGGAAATTGAAATTTTCTTTTACCATATGCATATATTATTTTACTTGCGACTTGATTGAATAATTTCATATTTTTCTTTACATCTTCCGGAATCATACTATATTCTTTTGAATTTTTTCTAAAATGAATTATTTCTTTTAATAATTTTTCATTTTTTATTAATAACATTTCTGCTTCATCATATATAATATCTTTATCTAAACATGTCTTAATTATATTTAGTAGCATATTTTCTGGTACTACAGATATTAAATATTTTGAAAATTCATCTGGATTATATTCCCAAATACCAAAATCTTCTAGTGCTTTATCTAAATTAGCTTGTATGTATTGATTTCTTTTTTTCATTATGTATTCTTTTGTTATATCATTATATATTTTTATGACACTATCATCATTATTCTTTATACCTGTAATAATACTATCAAAAGATATATTATATTTATTGATATCAATTATACTAAATACTTCATTAATTATTTGTATAGCATATTCATAATTACCGTCTTGTATTGCACGAACTGTATTTACAAAAGTATTAATAATATCTGGATTTTTAAAGGTAAAATCTCTTTGAAGTAATGAATTAACAACTGTTGATTGTGCAGATATATCTGCTATTTTATTATCATTATTAAATATTTTTATAAAATTTTGAAATTCCTCTTCATTATAGTTAAGAATATTTAAAATGTTTTTATTTTCAATTACTTGTAAAATTCCACAATTACTAATTATAGCAAGAGTTGTTAGTCTATCTAAATTTACATTATATTTATTTGCAACAACTCTAAATAATGGTAACATTTCATCTTCATATTCTACATCAATAGTTTGATGAGATAATACATCTAATATTAAATTTGCATTATCTGTAAGCAATAATATCTGGTATTCTAAATATTCTCCTTTATATTCGTTGATATATTCTTCTACTATCTTTTTATCTAGAGATGATAATATTTTTAATTTAACATCTAAATCTGGTAAATTTCTTATTACTTTTATCAATGTTTTTTTGTTTCTTATTTTCATTAATCGTTCAATTATAACATTTTTATCAATTAAATTAAAATTGTAAAAATCTTCTAAAAATTTATCACTTTTTATTTCTGAAAAAATTTTATTCATTATCTCTTTTGATTGCAAATTTGATGAGGTTAATAAGGTATCACGTGCATTATCGCTATTTATATATTTTATATACTTTAAAATGTATTTTTCATCTTTGAATGAAGAAATAATATATGCCCTATCATCTTGACTTAAAATAAAAAAATACTTTCTTAAATACTTTTCTTTATCTTCATCGTTTGAAAATGAACATATTATACCAGATTTATTGAAGGTATAAGAATGTAAGTATTCTTTTTTTAATTCATCACTTTGAAAACTTTCAATAATTAATCCTCTATCCGTTCCGTGAAATTTACTTAATAGTTTAATTTTTAATTCATCACTAGACAAAGTCGTAACTATAAGACATCTTTGATTCTTTTCAACCTTTTCAAGATTTTCTATTTTATCTGTATCAGATAAATAACTATATACTGCAAGATTATTACTTGCATCGTATAATTCTTTTATTTTACTTTTATCTTTAACATAGGAAAGAATATCATTATATGATCTATTATTAAATATTTCAATAATTATATCGTCATTTAAATCTATAACATTTAATAAGTTTGATCTAAATAATGCTTCATCACTGAAAAAAAACGCAGGATTATTTTTATAAAAGAATATTGATTCTTCGGCATTTAAAATTTGAATTTTTTCATCTATACAGTGTGTTACTAAAATATGACAAGAAAACTTTTTAGATGTTAAAATTTTCTCTTTTTCTTCATAACTTAAATTTACTATTTCATCTTTTAAATTGGGACTATTTAGAATATTAATTACTTTATTTTCTAGATCTTTATCCATCTTATATCATTCCTTACTATATTAAATATAGCATGATGAATAAAAAAAAGCAATTTATTCTTTTTTATAAATTACTTCTTATTTTAATTTTTTAATTTTAGCTATTTCTTTATTATTCAAGTTTATGTTATGACTATCTATTATTTTTAGAAAATCAGGTAATTTAAGTTTATTTATATCATCTGTTGTTTCGCTTTCTAATATTGCATAATTATCATCAAATATATCTAAGTTAAACACATCTTTATTATCCTTAAATGAAAGTCTAGTTTTTATAATTGTATTATAGTTTAAATCCATTTTCATTAAATAATATGAATATTCGAGTTTATTTATAATTTTACTTGTTATAATTTCTTCGTTGTTTCCATTTTTTCTCTTTTTTATTAAATAATACGATATATCGTTTAAATTGTTCTTTTTTCTTACTTTAAAATCGACATCAGTATCAGATTTTAAATATGTTTGTTCAATAATACTAATCTTGGAAATAGAATATAATTTTTCTAAATCTGATTCGTCTAGTTTAACTAAAAATTTATATTGTTTATTAGAGAAAGAAGGTTCCCCTAAATAAGCTAAAATATGATTTTTTACTATATTTATTTTTGTATTAAAATCAGTTGAATTATTAACTACTTTAAGATTGTGATGTCCTAAATAACAATTTAATGTTTTATTATCCATAATGGATGCTTCTTCTGCTGTTTCTTTTCTTGCATTATTATTTTCAATAGTATAAAGCTCTTTTTTATCACATGCTATACTTACTAAATGTATAATCTCATCATATCTATTTAATAGATCATTTTCATTTAGATGCATTTCATCTAATAATTTATACCACTCTTGGTTACTAATATATGCTTTTCCGTTCATAACCCCTCTATCATGAATTATTATACTATTTTTACAAAAAGAAGCCTTAAAACGTGTAATACGTTCTTGTCTTAATTGATAATCAATTACATATTTTTGAAAATCATACATAGATATAGCATTCTCACCAAATGGTTTAATTCCATTATTAATTAATTCAGTTGCGGCTTCATTAACAATAAATACATTATATCCTAAATTTTCAAGTGTTTCTTTTATATTTGAAAGTGCAGTTGATTTACCACTACATGGCCCACCTGTAAGTACTATTTTTTTCATGTTCACCTCTAATTAATAAATTTCTTCTCTTCGTTTGATATTATAACAAAATATATTTTACTTATCAATGTTAAATACATATAAACTTTTTAAATTATACATTTTAAAAAGTTAGAATAGTTTATAATGAATAGCAGGTGATTTATGTTTAAATATATTAAAAATCAGATAATATTAATTAGAAAAAACGATCCAGCAATTAAAAGTATACTAGAAGTATTTTTATATCCATCATTTAAGGCTTTATTTTATTATAGAATTGCTCATTTTCTATATTTACATAAACATTATTTTATTGCAAGATATATAAGCGAAAAAGTCAAAAGAAAAACTGGTATAGAAATACATCCTGGAGCAGTTATAGGAAAAAACTTGTTTATTGATCACGGTAGTAGTGTTGTGATTGGTGAAACTACTATTATTAAAGATAATGTTATTATAATGCATGAAGTAACATTAGGTGGTACTGGCAAAGATATTTTAAAAAGGCATCCAACAATTGGTAATAATGTATTTATTGGAAGTGGTGCAAAAATACTTGGAAATATTAATATAGGAGATAATGTAAAGATTGGCGCAAATACTACTGTATTAAATGATATTCCGAGTAACTGTACAGTAGTTGGAGTAAAAGGAAAAATAATAAAAAAATAGGAGAACCTATTTTTTTTCTAAAAATATTTTTCTTGTTATAAAATTATATATCATAACTACTAAGGTTGCAAATACTTTTGATAATAAATAATAGAATTCAGTATAAGATGTAAAAAGATATAGAATGCCATTATTTATTAATAGTCCAATAACGCTCAATATAACAAATATAATGAACTGAAATTTACTGTTTTTATTAACATCAAATACCCATTTAATACTGGCAATATAATTATATATAACGGAAATAGTAAATGATAAAGTATTAGATAAAATTATGTTTAAATTAAGAAATTCTTTAAATATATAGAGACATACAAAATCAATTACTGTAGCTATTCCACCGACTATGGTAAATCTTAATATCTGTTTTAAAAGTTTATTCATTTAGTTTACCGCGCTTACAAAATCATTCATTGTTGTGTAATTACCTAGTTCAAATCTTGGAACAGCATATATATTATCACCTGGTTTTGCTTTTCTATAACCTCCTGCAAGAGCCATTTTAAATCCCGCTTTTTTTACAAGTTCTATAGTTCTAGCATTGTATTCATAAAATGGATAACACAATATATCTGTATTATTTAAGCTTTCTCTACTCTTCTTTAAATCATCTAGAATAGTTTGTTCATCTAGACATAATAATCCACCACCGTGAGAACCATTACATACATTTGGCGTATGCATATCCCAAGTATGAGAATGTATTTCTAAGTATTGTGAAGTATAATCATTAGGACTTGCAAGTGATCCAATTAAATATAGTGTACCTTGCATTTGATATTTTTCTAATATAGATATCATTCTAGTTAAATACCAACCATCATCAATAGTAATAGAAACACTTTTTTCTGGGAGTTGAATCTTACCTGTTAAAAATAAGTATAAATCTTGCATAGTAACAGGATAAAAATTATTATCTTTTAAATATTTTATTTCTTCTTCCACTTGATTTTGATCCATACAAATTGTTTGTCTACATTCTTTTCCTTCATCACTATTTTTATCAATTGTATAATGATAATTTAAAACAGCAATATCACTAGCAATCACATTATCACTATTAGCACTTTCCATATTAGATTCTACGTCTTCACTTTTTATATAAAATAATTGATCATTAAACTCAATTCCATATTTGTCTTCATCTTTTATAATAATTTTATAAGTATCACTATTATTAAATTCATATAAAGTATTATCACCATTTAATAATTTATAATTACTTTTTGTTTTTATATCTTCGTTATATACTATATAATTTTTATATGTCTTATATTCATTTTCATATGTAAAAGCATCACTCTTTGTAACACTATCATATTTTATATAAATATCAGCATTTTTTAGCTTATAATACTTATCTTTTATATTTTTTTTATCATCCAGCAAAATTTTTGTATCTTTATAAATTTTACCAATTTTCTTTAATTTTTTATTATATATATCAGTATCAGTGGTTGCTATTACATAATCATTATAATTAGATGTAATATCAATTTTATTAGTTTTAACATCATTTTTCTTGTTGCTTGATTTATTGTTTAATAAATTTTTACCAAAAAATATCACACTAAATCCTATTAAAACACATAATAATGTAATTATTATTTTAACACTTATTTTCATCTTACACTCCTAAAAATTATTTTTACTAAAGAATTTGTCATCATCTAGTATATTACCCCATTTTTTCTTCATATATGCCTGTTCACCTAAAAATCTCTCATGTTTTTCTTTGCTAGCTTCATAACCGCGTGATTTACTTTCATAGTGAAACATAGTTAAATTAGATAAGCATACATTATAATATCCTTTATCTAATGCTTTAAGATTTAAATCTACATCGTTAAGGGCTACTTTTAATTTTTCATCAAAACCATTGATTTCATTAAATTTTTTCTTATTAATCATAAGACATGCGGCTGTTACTGCAGTATAGTCATATGGCATACAAAGTCGACCAAATAATCCATTATCATTATCTGACGCAGTAACATAGATATGACCAGCAACTCCTCCATAACCTAATACTACACCTGCATGTTGCACTAATTTATCTGGATATAATAATTTTATTCCAACACAACCAATATGTTTTAAAGAAGCATATCCTACCATCCACTCAATTACATCTGGATCTTTAATCTCAGTATCATTATTTAAAAATAATATGTAATCTCCTTTGGCTATTTTTACTCCTTCGTTGTTGATGTGGGAATAATTAAATTCACATTCTAATCTTAATACTTTAAAGTTATCTCTCTTTTTATACTCATCCAACATTTTAAATGTTTCTTCTTCTACACTATTATTATCAATTAAGATAATTTCAAAATTATTATATGTATTTTTTTCATATAAACTATCAATACATCTTTTAGTCATTTTAGCTTTATCTTTTATTGGAATA
>CAMKQS010000042.1 GCA_946414975.1 uncultured Caryophanales bacterium
AACTGTCCAATTCCTACATTGACATTTTTGTCCAATTCCATATTAACATTTACACTTTTAAGAAATAGAAACAAATCTCACTACCAATATCTTCTGGTTTTGTTATATATATTTCTAAATCAAAATCAGATTTTAAATTGCATTTTAGAGTAGTAATTCTTTCTTTATTAAATTTACTATCAAGATCAACCTTTTTTACATCTACTATCTCTTTTTCTATTTTTTTACATAATCATTTAATGGTTTGAAATCATACTCTTTAAAATAACTTTCTAACATATTTTTATCTCCTATCTATACTTATTTCTTATCATTATTAGGGCTTAAGACTTTTTGTTTTGGTAAATCTTCATTATTTGTTTCGCTTGTGCTTTCTTTTAAATCTCTTTCCATATAAAGTCTTTTTTCTTCTTCTTCAATAAATTTTATAATGTTACCTGTGTCTGCAAAATTCTTTTCAACTATATCTTTTGTATTTGAAAAAATATAATCACTTAAATCATTGTAAAAATTATAAAGAGTTAATGCCTCATCAAAAAGTGGCTTTTTAATATTATAATTGCATACTTTATGAAATTCCATAGAATAAAATACTTCTAATCTCATTACATCCTCTGCAATCTTCCCTAGTATTAATGCATCAACGAAATCACTTATATTCTTTTCATCTTTTAAAAAGTTACTAATTAATTTTTTAGATTCTGGATAATTACAATCAAAATCAAAAAATATTTTTATTCTTTTTTCTATATCATGAATTTTATCTACATATTTACCAATTTTTAATGATTTATAACCATATTCTTCCCCAACATATTTTTCTAATTGATAAGTAACTATTTCAGGGTGATCAACCATTTTCCATATTTCTGACATATATGTTCCAACACGTTCTCTTGCATTCATTCTATGTTTAACTTTTACATACTCATTTAAAATTTTTACTTTTTCACGAAATTTATCATAATTATCAAATTTGTATCTTTGTGCTATTTCCTGTTTTTTTAATTTTTCTCTTTCTAAATAATCTTTATCTTTATGTACATACCCAGAATAATCTTTAAAATATTCTTCAAACATAACTAAAATCGTCCTTTCTTATAATCTAGCTACTTTACAACACTTTTTATTTCTTGCAATTCAAATCTATATTTCTGTGTAACATCAGGATACTTATCGTGATCTACTTCTGATAAGAACATATCTAGCGGTCTAATCCACAAACTACAGTCGCCATATAACCTTCTATATACAACATATTTTTCTTTTGTTTCAGAGTGAGTAGCAACATCCTCTACTAAATAATTATCACCTTTAAAATGTTTATATATTCTATTTATTTTAATCTCTCTCATATATTCTCCTCTTTGCCTGTAACTCTGCATAATCAAGATGCATAGAAGCAACTGTTCGGAAATTACGAACAACTGAATTTCCATCTAGTTCTCTATCTCCAAATTACAATAATTATTTAATTTCTTCATTCATCATGTCTAACATAAATTTATCAAAGTCAGATTCAAAAATTTTATCTTGAACAACTCTATATTTTTCAAACTCTGATAAAGCAAAACTTTCTGCAATTTTATGCGTTACTTTACCTGGATTATTTAAAATATCCCTTCCATTAAATTCTAAAAAAACATCCAATCTTTTCTTCCAATCATTCATTGTCATTGGTATATGTCTTTCAGCTTGATCTTCAGCATAATCTAAATACATTGTAACAATTCTTTCTAAAGATTTTAATTCTTCTTTTGTTAAATAATTTTTAGCAACCACAACATCACTAGCCATTATTTTTCCTTTAGGAGAGTTTTTCCAGTTCATAAGCCCCATGTGTTCTTTTTGATGATTAGCTCTTTTAACTATAACTTCAGCAGCAGTATTTCCGATTACTGCTATCAAATGACACAGTTTTATTTCTATCAAATTTATTTATTAAATCATATCTATATTCAGTACCAATCTTTAATACTAATCTAATAACACTAGAATTAATATTTCCTAAATCATCTAGTTCTCCAACAATAATTCTATCGACAATACTATCAAAAACATTTCTATCAAATTCTTTTAATAATTGTGGTTCATTTAGCATTTCTTCAATTTGATCTATATGGTTTGATATTTGATTACTTTCTTTTTCTAAACTTTGATATTCATTAATTTCATTAACAATTTTTAATATATTATCACTAAGTTCCTTTTCTTTAGAAGAATATAATTCTTTATTACAATAATCATCTAATTTCATATCTATTAAAGTTGATAGTCTTTTTTCTAATTTTATCTTTTCATTATTTAAGTTATCAATCTTTTTCTTATAATCATTATTAGTTATTGTATCTTTAATTGCATTTAACAGTTTATCCTTTGTTTTATGCTTATTGATAATAATAGAATTATATACTTGGATAAAAATTTCTTCTATAACATTATTTCTTAAAAATTTAGAATTTTTACAAGCATCAGTCTTATCTTGTCTTGTAGTACAAGCCCAGTAAATGTTTTGACTTCCATCTTTCTTTTTATTTCCTGTTCTTCTTACTGCGCTTTGACACCATCTAATTCCTTTATAAGAAGGAATATTTAATTCATTTAATTTTCTTGCAATTGCACGAGTACCCATTCCATCAATATACCAGTTAAATATATTTCTAACTACTTCGGCTTGTTCTTCATTGATTTCAAGTTCTTTAGCCTCTTTATTCCAAACATAACCATAACAAGCAGGATTTCCAACAACTTCTCCGCGTTTCATTTTTGCTCTAACACCCATTTTGACATTCATTGATGTTGATTCACTTTCTGCTTGGGCAAATGCACTATAAAGAGTTAAAAACATTTCACTATCTAAATCTAAAGTATGAATATTTTCTTTTTCAAAATATACATCTATTTTATGATTTCTCAACTCTCTAGCATACTTTAAAGTATCAAGTGTATTTCTAGCAAACCTAGATATTGATTTTGCAATAATAATATCAATTTTACCATTTAAAGCATCATCTATCATTCGCATAAATTCAACTCTGTTATTTGCTTGAGTACCACTTATACCTTCATCGGCATAAACGCCAACAAACTCCCAATTAGGATTAGACTTGATTTGGTCAGAATAATGTTTTATTTGTGATGAATAACTTGTTAACTGTTCTTCTGAATCTGTACTTACTCTTGCATAAGCACAAACCTTTTTCTTCTCTTGTTTAACGAAATTGTTAATATTATTTTTGAGATTAGCTGTAATAATCTCAACTTGTGCCATTTAAACCTCTCTTTCTAATAACACTTGGATAATAAATATCCCATATACATTATAACTTATTTTTTCATTTTTAAATATACTTTTTTTAAACTTTATAACTTTTAATCTAATTTCAACCCCTTAAATACTTTTTTATTTACCTTTTTGACTAAACTAATCTCAATTATTCAATAACAATACCTCAAGTTATTATCATATTTATTCCAATTCCTCCATTGTTGCAGGAACTCTGAAATTATTCTTTTGTGTCTGTGCCAGTTTCAACTTTTTAAGTTGAAACTGACTCACAAGTATTACGAATAAATTCAGCCTACAACAATGGATTTACTCGGCATAAACTACTATATTTTTTTATCATCACAAAAAGAATGCATTAACATTCCTTATTAACATATTCTTTTTTAAATTCCATAATTCTTCTTGCAATATCAAAACCTGTTAAATCTTCTGTAAAACCTACTTCGGTTATGCAATCTTTAAAATATGTTCTGTTATCATATCTAATCATTATTTCTGCAATAAAATCAATTTTCTCAATGAAAGATAGCTTTTCAAACATATTAATAGTAGTACTCTCTAATGGCGAATAATCTAATCCAACTACATATCCGTTATCCAAATATAGTTTAAATTCTTTGTTTTTCAATTGAACAGTAATGTAATTATATAATTCCACATTATATCTTAAAAATAATTCTGCTTCTTGAACACTAAACCCTAACGACTCAAGATTGAAAATAATCATATCATCATCTTCTACTAGATCAGGATTAACCTCATTCTTACTATTTATTTGATTATGATTTAATTCACTAAACAAATATAGTAATAGTTTCATTTTTGATTCATCTGATAATTTTAATAAAACTTCATCCATAACCATTCTTGTTTTTTCTGTTGCATCTGTTACATACATAAATTCTTTCTCCTCTCATAAATTTCATATTAATCTGATTGCCATTGAAATATAATTAATTACATGTTTTTAACACCTCCTATAAATTGAATTAAAGCCATTTTAAGAGTCTTTGAATTTTTACCCTTATAACTAACTTCAATATCACATTAAGCACCGTCTAAATGAGATATATTTAATTGCATTTTTAATTCGTTCTATTTATCACTTAAAGAAAGAATTTTTGCAAGCATTTTTTGCGAAAATATTGTAATTAATTAGTAAAATAATCCACTTTCGTTGGATATATCAAATATTATACCTATTATACACTCTTGACATGGTAAATACTAGTGCACTTATTGGGTAAATTTTGGGTAATTATTGGGTAAATCTTGGGTAAAAGTTGGGTAAATTTTGTATAATTGACCCAAATTGCCTTTATTTTTCAACAAATTCTAAATATTTTTTCAATTTTTTCAAAATAATAATTCAAATGTTTGAATATGTGCTACAATAGGTAATTAAGAACTTTATTCAAATTGTAGAAAGGACGTGGTTTATGAATAAAGATACTATAAAATCAAAAATGATAGTTAATAATAAAAGAATTAATGTATTAAGAATTGATAATAAAGATTATATATCATTAACTGATCTAGCGCGTTATGCAGATAACGAAGAACCTAGGCTACCAATTAGAGATTGGATGAGAAATAAAGATGTTATTTCCTACTTAGGTTTATGGGAACAACTTAATAACGAAAATTTTAAAGGGGGCGAATTCGCTACCTTTAAAAATGAAGCTGGTAGTAATAAATTCAAAATGTCTCCACAAAAATGGATTAGAGAAACGAATGCTATTGGTATAATTTCTAAATCTGGTAGATATGACGGTGGAACATTTGCTCATCCCGATATTGCTTTTGAATTTGCAAGTTGGCTTTCTCCTGAATTTAAATTGTATGTTATTCAGGAATTTCAACGATTAAAGAAAAACGAATCATACAAAAATAAAATTGAATGGCATGCTAATAGAGTCTTAGCTGCAGCTAATTATTTAGTTCACACTGATGCTATTAAAACCTTTATTGTTCCTACACTAACAGAAAAACAGAAAAAATTTGTGTATGCAAATGAAGCTGATGTATTAAATGTCGCTTTATTTGGAATGACTGCTAAGGAATGGAGAACAAGTAATCCTGATATTGCCGATAAAGGTAATATTAGAGATTATACTGATTTATTGCATTTAGTAATACTAAATAACTTAGAAAATATTAATGCTGAATTAATAGAAATAGGAATGCCACAATCTGAAAGACTTATAAAGTTAAATAAGATGGCAAAAAGACAAATGGAATTATTAAAAGATAATAAATCATTTAATAATTTAGAGTATATTGAAAACAAAGTTAACGAAAAATTATCGTTACCTAACTAAAGATAATTTTAGTAACTCTCTTTTTTGTTAACAAAAAAGATATGTTGTATAAACATACCCTTGATTTACAGCATTCTTTTAATTCTCAATTATAATATTAACTAAAACATAATTTGTTAATTGTTATTTAACTATTGACATAATTACTTTTAAGTCCTCATCATTAACATCTTTCTCTTTAGAATATAATTTAATATGATATTTATTAATAATTCCTTTAAAACAAAGTAAATCTTGTATTTCTTTAAATTGTGTCAAATGTAAGCAGTTACTCCATGAGTTGCATAATGCATTTTGTTTTGAACCGTTTTAAAGAATTCTCTTGTAATAGGTGATGATACATTATAATCCATACTTGTTGCATATATATCAGTAATCTTTTGATAAAAATTTCTCTCACTAATACGTATTTCTCGTATTTCTTGTAATAACTCATCAAAGTAATTTTCATTTAGAAAAGAACCATTTTTTAATCTATCTTTATCTAATGCATATCCTTTAATAGTATAATTCTTTAAAATATTAATTGCCCATAATCTAAAATCAACTGCTATTTTACTATTAACTTTAAATCCAACTGCAATAATAGCATCTAAATTATAATATTTAGTTTTACGTTTAACACTTCTTTCATTTTCATTTTGAACTGTCAAGAAATCCTTGACAGTTCGATTCTCATCTAACTCATGATTATCAAAGATGTTTTTTAAATGCAAACTAACATTTTGCTTACTAGTTTCAAAAAGTTCTGCAATTAGTTTCTGACTTAACCATACAGATTTATTATCAACTATAGCTTCAATAGATTTTTCTTTTTTCTGTTTTGTGAATATTAAAAATTCAGCTGTAGAATTTCTTATTTGTAATATCTGCATGAAAAACCTCCTGTTATTTAATAGAAAAACGACTTATACGCTCATTAAGTCTTTTTCTTTTTCTTTAAATTTTTCATCAACTATTTTATTATATTTATTAATTAATTCTTGAACATCTTCTTGACCTGATTTAATATCATCCTCAGGAATTTCTAACTTTTTAATATCATTATTAGCATCCTGTCTAATATTTCTTAAAGCAATACGACATTCTTCTGCGCAAGATTTAGCTTGTTTTACATATTCACGGCGAGTCTCTTCAGTTAAAGCAGGAATATTAAGTATAATTACCTCACCATTATTATTTGGAGTAAGTCCTATATTTGCCTCATATATTCCCTTTTCAATCGCTGACAAACTACTTCTATCAAATGGTTTAATGTGCAAACTACGTGCTTCTGGTACAGATATAGTTGCAAGTTGTTTTAGTGGTGTTGCTGCACCATAATAATTAACCATTACACTATCTAGTATTGCAGGATTAGCTCTACCTGCTCTAATATTATTAAATCTTTTTTCTAAAGACTCTATTGATTTTTCCATTTCTAATTCTGTATTCATTAATATATCATCCATAATTATTCTCCTATTCCGTCTATACAGTTTTCTATAATAAATTTTTTTAATTTAGAATTATCATTAGTCTCATAATACTCTATTAAATAAGTAAAATAAGTACCAATTAAATCTACTGGTACATTTATAATACCAAGCCCGTTTCTAATAAACTCTTTATTTGCAACAAGGTTTGCAACTCTTTTATTGCCATCTTGAAACATTTGACTTCTTTGTATCCAACAAAATAAATTTATAGCCATATCTTGTTTATCTGAATTATTTAAAATATCATTTAACTCATCATTATAATTACACTCACTAGGTAATTTAGGTCTCCAAGATGTCCCAGTAATTCCTACACCAGTGGTTCTAAATTCTCCTAATGGTTTAACATTTTGTCCCTTACATATTTCAAAATGTACCTTTTTTATATAATCAATAGTTAAATCATCATCTATAGTATTAAGTATGTACTCCCATGCATCTTTTAATCCCTTTAATTTAAGCATGTTATCTATAGATATATGACCATTATTAACATTATTGTAAAAATCAACAGTATCAGCAAAAGTTACAGCAATACCTTCAAGGTTAGCACTTTTATAGATATTATCAATAATTTTTCTTTTAGCAAAAAATACATTATCTTCTTTAGTCATATTATATAATCTATTCATACTTCACCTAATACTGTATACCCCAAATTACATTATGTTCTGCATCTTTTCCACAACATACACATTTACCTGTAATAAAGCTATCATCTGTAATACATCTAGATTTACATCCTCTAATCTCTTTTATTTTTTCTTCGCATTCTTTTTTGCCACACCAATCAGCCTTAATAAAACCTGGTTGTTTATTTAAAATATCTTCCATTTCTTTTAAATTAGTTGCTTCAAATGTTAATTCATCTCTTCTTTTTAAAGCTCTATTATACATATCTTTTTGAATTGTTTCTAAAAGATCGCTTACATATTTAACATAATCAATATTATTATCTACTACCATTTTTTCTCTTGTATCACGACGAGCTATTGTAATTTTATTATCCTTTAAATCACGAGCACCTATTTCAATTCTAACTGGTATTCCATTAACCTCAGCCTCAGCAAATTTAAATCCAGGTGATTTATCAGTTAAATCTATATAACAAGTAATATCGTTCTTGTTCAATTCATCTTTAATCTTATTTGATAAGTCATAAACCATATCATCACTACCAATAGGTACAATAACAACTTGTTTAGGAGCAATTCTAGGTGGTAAGACAAGGCCATAATCATCACTATGAACCATAATTAATCCACCAATCATTCTATTACTTGTTCCCCATGATGTTTGATATGCATACTCTTCTTTATTATCTTTATTTGCAAATTTTATATTATAAGCTTCACTAAACTTTTGACCAAAGTAATGACTAGTTCCTGCTTGAAGTGCAACACCATTATACATTAAAGCTTCATTAGTAAGAGTATACTCCGCACCAGCAAACTTTTCTTTTTCAGTCTTCATTCCAGTAATAGACGGAATCGCAAGTATCTCATGGTGAAACCATTTATATACGTCCATCATTCTTTGAGTTTCTTCTTCTGCTTCTTTTTTAGTAGCATGTATAGTATGTCCTTCTTGCCAAAATATTTCTCTACTTCTTAAAAATGGACGTGTTTCTTTTTCCCATCTTAAAACACTACACCACTGATTAAATAAACAAGGTAGGTCTTTATAGCTTCTTACATGAGTAGCATAGTAATCACTAAACATAGTTTCACTAGTTGGTCTTATACATAATCTTTCTTCTAATTTTTTAGAACCGCCATAAGTAACCCAAGCTACCTCTGGAGCAAAACCATTAACTAATTCTCCTTCTTTTTTTAACATATTCTCAGGAATCAAAAGAGGCATCGCAACATTAACATGTCCTAATTCTTTAAATTTTTTATCTAATATTTGTTGCATGTTCTCCCATATTGCATATCCATTAGGTTCCATAACAGTACAACCTTTAACAGATGAATAAGCACATAATCTAGCTGCATGAACTATATCAGTATACCATGCTGCAAAATCTTCATCTCTTTTTGTTATTTTTTTATTTTGAGCGTTCATATTCTCCTCCTCAAACTATATAAATTATATAATAAATATAATAAAATGTAAATTGTTTTAAGAAAAAAGAAGCATCGCTTCTTTAAAATTTTTAATTAATTTATTTATATATTCTTTTTTCTAATGATTGTTTTTATGCATAATATAACAACTACTATTCCACATACACTTCCAATAGTAATTAAAACATACTTAATTATATTATCACTTGTATTAGGATTATTGCTAATACTCTTTATTTCATTTTTACTTACAACATTAAACTTAGTTGTAGCCTCTCCATTATTAAATACTACTTTTAAAGTATGTTCTTTATCATCTAAGCTATCTAAATAACTACTGTTTAACTCTATTATAGTACTACCCTCTTTGGATGTATAATCGTTATTACTTAATAATTTATCATCAGCATATACTTTACCACCATCTTTAAAATAACTATAATCTGCATCTATTTTAAATATTAATGGTTTATTACTCTTCTTAGTATAAGTTTGATTATCACCACTTATAAACTTATAAAGCTTATCTCCTACATACTTAACAAAGACAGTATATCCATCTTTCTGATTACCTGTAATATCATATTCATAATCACCAACATCTTTAACACTAACCTTATATTCAGCCTCTTTAGGATTACTATTATAATCTGGATCAAGATTTAAATCATTTAAGTATAAATCAGTAAATGAGTATTTCCAATTATTGTTATCATTAACCTTAACTGTTTTAATATTAGATTCATTTTCAGTATATAATGTAAGTTCTAAATCATTTGGTTTTTTATAAATATTATCTTCAAATACAACATTTACATCTACATTATAATCTAGTTTCTTAGCATTATATTTATAATTTAGAGTATATATATTATCATTTTTATCAACTGTATAATCATATCCTTCTACCCTAGTATTTGAGCTAAGTGAGTACTCAGCAGGTTTACTAAAATCAGGTTTATCATTAACAATTAAATAAGGATAAAAGTTCGCAGAAAACTTCCAATTAGATGTTTTATATTCAAATCCATCAGGAGTAGATAAATAGCTTTCTTCTCTTGCCGGCATAATCTGAATTGATCTATGAAATGAATCATCTTGATTACTTAATGTATATTGTAATATCCAAGGACGAAGACCATCTCTATTATCAGCATCATCAAATACAACATTAAAATCATAAAATCTTTTAGCATTCGCAATTATTATAATAGTACCCTCATTATATAAAACATCATAGTGTTCTTCTTTATAATTATATCTTGAATAATCATCACGAGAATAATAATTTTCTGGAAGATTATTAACACCATAAAAACTATACTCAGTCTCCATTTTTATATTACTAATCCTTAGTCCATCAAATCTAACTACACAATCCCAGATATCTGGATTAGATGTAGTATCACAATTATCTTTAGAAATAGTTGCCTTAGTTTTTTCTTTATTAGTCGCACCAATTAAGCTAAGTTCAAAACTATCTGGACGAGTACCTGATGCATTTTCATAATCATGCCACTCTACCTTAAATTTAGCATCAAAGAATCCATCAATTTCAACACTCTTTTTTAAAGTAGCAGATACTTTATTAATACCAAATATAAATACAATAAAACAAAATAATATCAAAATATTCTTTCTCATCTATAATCCTCCTAATTACTCTTTATATAATTATCATAATTATCACTTAGCATATTATCTTTTATAGTAAAACATTTACTACCACCAGTCTCACTTAAATTAAGACATACACTATCTCTTTCTACTTTATAAGATGTACATCCCATATCAGACCATCCACTATAATACTTACAAGTTGAATCATTATTTAGAATAATAGTACCAGACCCATCATCAGCAATAGTTCCATCAGTCAATTCTAAATAATATGTTCCATATATATTAGCATCACTACTGCTATTACTAACATCAGTATTACTAGTATCATTACTATTTAATTCGATCGTTTTATAATCAGTAAATACTACACTTTCTTTACTATTATAATCTTCCATATATTTATTGTATTCACTTTCACTTACTTCTTCATTATTTATCTTATATACTCCATCATCATTTTCTGCAAGAGTAATCTCTTCATACTTATTCTTATCAAGTATTAGTTTATATATATAATTTGCATTAACACCTCCACTACCATATATAGTAGCATCACCTTTAATATAAACCATATCACGATAATTCTTATAAATACCATATACTTTATCATCACTAATATCATAATTAAGAATTAAATAGTATCCATCATT
This sequence comes from uncultured Caryophanales bacterium, assembly GCA_946414975.1. The sequence continues at coordinate 11,431 of CAMKQS010000042.1, forward strand.
AGTCTCAGTTAAAACAAGCATCTCTTCATGATTGCTAGAATCTTTATTATCAAAATCAATATAAGCATAAGTTACTTTCGCACTATCCATACTACCTTTTTCAGTATTTAAATATTCATTAAAAGAGACTTCTTTATCCCTTTCATCAATAAAGTTTCTCTTACCATCTAATACATCCATATAAACACTCTTATAATCTACTTCTTTTTTGTTTTTTACCTTTTTTACTTCTTCTTTCTTACTACCACAACCAACAGTTATACTAATCATTAATACTAGAGTTAAAATATATAAACACTTCTTCATACTAGCCTCCATAACTAAATATTTCATTATTATATTTTTGAGTTTTATCAATATATTTAATTTTATTATCACCAATTACTTCAAGTTTAAACTTTTGATTTCCTTCAATGCAATATATGTATTTATATCCATACTTACAATTACCATCTATATGCATATAATCCCCATTAATATCATAATCAAATCTATAAGTATTATCTTTATTTAAAGTAATAAAAATGTCATCATATGCATACTTACCATAAGAAATATGATAATTTTTATAAGATATTTCTTCAGCATTATCATATACTAATTCACTTTTAATATTACCTAATTCATTATTAAGCTTAGTTTTATTTCTATTTTTATATAAATCATCTAATTTATTAAATGTAGCTTCATAATTATTTTTTTCTACTATTCCATATTCAATATCATCACTAGTTGGCACATATTCTTGATTCATATCATTGTCTAGAACACTTCTAACACCTGTTTCTTTAGAAATAATATCTATAAGTGCAGAATAAGACTTATAAGAACTATCTTGATATATAAATAATTCTAATTTATCATCTTTAATATTATATAAATATTTTACTTTATTTGCTTTAGTTGCTTTAGTTTCATTAACTACACCATCTTTTATATAATATATTTTAATAGAATCACCATCTATAATATCATTATAATGCGCGATAAAAATAGGCTCTTTAAAGTCATCAACATCTATAATAATACCATTAAAGTTTTCTATACCCATAATCTCTTTACTATTAAATAAATCATCATATGCATATTCTCTATATAAATCTAAATAAGTATCATTATTTTCATTTACTGTATTTACATTATTATTTACTATCTTTCTACTGCCACAACCACAAGTAACTAGTAACACAAAAACTAAAATAATACTAATTATACTATTCTTACTCATAATATATTCACACCCTTCACTATATAAATCTTATCATATATTTAATTTTAAAGCAACAATGTGTTTTTATATAAATACCAAAAAGTTTAGACTCTGAATAATTTAAAGTCTAAACTTAATATATTTATTTTAAATTACTTTTTAGTTATCTTATCTATACTCTGGTAAATTAGGTGCAGTCTTTTAAAATTAACGTTAGATGTAAATAGTAATAACAAAAGTCACAAAATGTTCACTTCACTAATTGCTGCTGAAACTTTTGCTTAGGAGTAAATTCATATTAATAATAAAACACAGTTATTCACATTCAAACTGTGTTTTATTTTGGAATATGATATAAGTCAAAGAAAAGATTCTTTACCTTAATCGAACTAATAGCAGTATCAGTAACATTGTCCTTATTTCATGACATTATAATTGTATAACATTTTTTTAATTATTTCAACCTTTTTTATTTATTTTTCACAAAAATAAATAAAAAATTTCAAGTGAAGTTGTCTTTTATCATGACTGAATACGAGATTTTATATATAATTAATTATAATTAACATAGAATTTTGTCTTATACAATTCATGTTCCAATATCTTAAATCTTAACAACTACTTTATCATTTGGTAATTTATATATATCGTTAATCATTGATGTTACAAGTCTATTATCCTTTAAGTTAATAAAAGTTTTCATTAGCATTTTCTTTCTTAAATATATAGAAAAAGAAAATATCAAACTACATGATTTTTTACACAAAACGCATCGTTCCAAATGATATTCAATCATTTGGAACGAATTTAAAGATTCTTAAGTTTCACATTGATATTTTTCTGTATTATTCTTTTGACTTCACTCACGCACCTATAGTGCAGTCGTTCAGTCTTTAACGACATCCACACTTCGTGTGATGTCTATTACAATGTTTTGCTTCGCAAACCATTGCATTCTTTTAGTTTTAACTTTCTCGACCTTTTTAACTTAACTGTGTCTATAAGGCACAAGTTTGATGTTAAGGAGGT
>CAMKQS010000043.1 GCA_946414975.1 uncultured Caryophanales bacterium
TATTCCTCCACTAAAAAACTGTGTATCAATTTACACAGTTATTCTAATAAGGTCTACAATTTTTATATTATTCTCACTAATGATGGCATAATAAATTATACCATTTTACCTACTTACTATTATTACAAATCTATCTAAATTATTTAAATCTTTCTTTACATAAACATTAATATTATCTAAATAATTATTTGCATACTCTTTTATTTTTTTTGCTTGAGTAGAACCTATTTCAAAAGCAATTATAAACTTATCATTTAAATTCTTTTTACAATTTTTAAGTATTTCTTCATAATAATATAATCCATTATTATCTGCATATAAAGCACTATGCGGTTCATTATTCTTAACTATATCCATAATTTCTTCATCATAACTTATATATGGTGGATTTGATATAATTACATCATATTTACCATCTACATTATTTAAAATATCACTTTTAAAAATATTAATATCTACATTATTAATCTTAGCATTATATTTAGCTACATCAATAGCACTATCTGATATATCTATGGCTGATACATTACAAGAACAATTTTTCTTTAATGTAATAGCTATACATCCACTACCTGTTCCTATATCTAGAATATCTACTTTTTTATTAAATATATCATTTATATATTCTATTGTTAATTCAACTAATTGTTCTGTTTCAAATCTAGGAATTAATACATTTTTATTTACTTTAAATATAGAACCATAAAAATCTACTTCTCCTACTATATATTGTACTGGAATACCCTTGTCTAATAGTTTATATGCTTCTTTAATATCACCTTTATAATATTTTTTTAAATATTCTATATCAGTCATTTAATACCCCCATACTGTATTTTAAAGCAAGAACTTTAAATACTGCTTTATCAATTATATCTATACTAATTTCTTTATTATTATAAGCATTTAATATATCATTAAAACTTGTTTTATAATCTGAGGTAATAAGTAAATTATTACCTGATGTAACTGCTTTAACATTAGGATTATCTACATATTTTTTAATAGCATCCATATCAAGATCATCTGTCATTATAACACCAGTAAATTTTAATTCATCTCTTAAAATACTATGAACTTTACTAGATAATGAAGCCGGAATAGTATCCATAGTCTCAACTATATTATGTGATACTAAGATTGTTGGAACTTTAGCATTTATTCCTGCAATAAATGGTTTAAAATCATTTTCTACCAAAGTATTATAATCTCTTTTATCTACTGCAACACCAGTATGAGTATCGACATTATTACCATATCCAGGAAAATGTTTTAAACAAGATACCATATTATTTTTATTATATTCTTCTACTACATTTTTTATATATAAACTAGTATCTTCTACATTTTTTCCAAAGCTTCGATCATATATAAAATCTTGTTCATTTTCGGATATATCTGCAACTGGAGCCAAATTAATATTAATACCTATACTTTTAAGTAAATCAGATTTTTCTACTGTATCAGAAATAATACCATCCATACCATTTTTTGCATAAATATCTTGTGGTGATTCAAATGGAGTATTTCTAAAATTTGGATATTTACTTACTCGTACAACACTTCCTCCTTCTTCATCTACTGCCATTAAAAGAGGAATTTTAGATGCTTTTTGGTAACTATCTATTTCTTCTTTAATTGACTCCTTTGTTTCATTTTTAAAATCTACTCCAAATAGTATAAAACCACCCACATTATAATCACTTATTATACTACTTGCATTACTTTTATCCATTCTAACAAGTAACATCTGCCCTATTTTTTCTTCTATAGTCATACTTTTTAGCTTTTCATACGCTTTTTCATAGTACTCTTTAAATATACCATTATCCTGATAACTATCAGGAATATTACTTATTATTTCTTTTTCTTTTATTTTTTTATTATTTTTATTAACTTTTTGACTAGTACATCCTAATAATATAAATATAATAAAGAATAAAACAATAATCTTTTTCATAATCATCACCCTTATTTTGATTATACTAAATATTATAGTTTTTTTAAAGATATTTAAATAAAAAGAGCTTTATTAGCTCTTAAATCTTGCATTTTCAAATAATGATAATATCTTCTTTTTTTCACTAATATTTACTGTTGTTTCATTATATTCATTTACTCCTACATTATAGTTAATAACGTTAACTCCATTAAAATTAGTATTTTCATTATATATTACTTTATTTATATCAATTGTAATATCACTTTTTACTCCTTCAAAGGAAGCATCATTTATATTACATCCATCAAAAGAACCAATTACATTAGCGTCTTTAAAATTAACTCCACTTAAATCTTTATCAATAATATTTTGTGGATTAATTATTGCATTAATTGAATTACTAAAATCAGAATGAGTAATAACGCAATTATCAAAATTATCTGTAAATAATGCTTTACCAAATTTAACATAACTTAAATCTTTATCTTTAATTTTTTTAGGATTTATTACAACTGATATATTTTTATCACCTAAAAATTTTGTTTTACAGTCAGCTAAATTGGCATGATGAATAGAAATGCCATCTAATTCATTTTCGTTAGTATATCCTATATAAGCATTTCCAAAATCTACATATGTACAATTCTTATCAATAACACGACCAGGATATATTACAATATCCCCTTTTATTCCTCTAAAGGAAGTTCCTATTATTCTTTTGTTACGTACTTCTCCTCTAATTATAGAACCATCCATATAATCAGTACTAATAATTTCAGTATCTTGAAAATTACTATATGAAATATCTTTATTACAGAATGCTAAATCAATTTTTAAATTACTACTTCCCTTAAAATTTGTGTTATAAATATTTCCATTTGTAAAATAACCATTGGCAAACTTAACGCCATTAAAATCCATATTGGAAACATCAAGAATTCCATCACCACTTCTTAAATGAAAAAAACAATTTAAATTCCATTTTTTATCTATCTTATCGCAAGACCAAACCTTCATTAATTTTACAAAATCCTCTGTAAGTTCTAATCCAATTTCTGATACATTTTCATAGTTAAATTTTCTAAATAAATCTAGATAAAATTCACTATTTTTTCCATTTATTAATTCACATATATCAGTATTTAATGTCTTCCTAAGACCATCTGTGCAATTAAAAGATATCTCTTTAAAAAGTATTTCATCCATTATATCTTTATTAAATTTTACACTATAATTATCTTTATCTTTTAAATAATCTAATAACTCTTTAAGAGCAATTTCTCTATTATGTTTAATATATTTTACTAATTTTTCTTCACTGTCGTTCATAAAACCCTCCACATATTAATTATAATCAAATAATAATTAAATGCAAAGAAAAACAAGAAAATTATTCACCTTTTAATTTTCTTGTTTGATCTTCAGTAATTAGTGCTTCTATAATTTCATCCATCGCACCTTCCATAACTCTATCTAATTGTTTAGTAGTAAATCCAATACGATGATCAGTAACTCTATTTTGTGGATAGTTATATGTTCTTATTTTTTCACTACGGTCTCCTGTACCTATTTTGCTTCTTCTTTCAACGCCCATTTTTTCTTCTTGTTCTTTCATTTTTAAATCATAAAGTCTTGTTTGCATTATCTTAATAGCTTTTTCTTTATTCTTTATCTGTGATCTTTCAGTTTGTGAATAAACTACTGTTCCTGTTGGAATATGAGTAAGTCTAACAGCTGAATCTGTTGTATTAACACCTTGTCCACCACAACCAGATGAACGAGTAATATCGATTCTAATTTCACTCATATCAAGTTTATAATCAAACTCTTCAGCTTCAGGCATTGCCAGTACTGTTGCAGTTGAAGTATGAACCCTACCTTGCGTTTCAGTAGCTGGTACTCTTTGTACACGATGAGCTCCACTTTCATATTTTAATTTAGAATAAACATTATCACCTTTAATTAAAAACTCTATTTGTGAATATCCACCAGCTTCTCCAGCCTCTTCATTGTATACTTCTACCTTCCATCCTTGTTTTTCAGCATACTTAGTATACATTCTATATAGATCTCCTGCAAATATATTAGCTTCATCCCCACCAGCAGCTCCACGAATCTCAATTACAACATTTTTTCCATCATTAGGATCCTTTGGTAAAAGCATTATTTCAATACTCTTAAGTAACTTTTCTTTTTGCTCTTCTAATTCTTTTATTTCTTCTTTAACCATTTCACCTAATTCAGGATCATCTATAACCATCTTATCTGATTCAATATCAGCATCAATCTTCTTTAATTTTTGATAAGCATCATATGGTTCTTTTAATTCTGCTAATTCTTTATTAAGTTCTAATGTTTTTTTGATATCACTAAGTACATCAGGATTCATCAATTCTTTATTAATATCGTTATAATTCTTATCGATAGCCTCTAACCTTTCTATCATAGTATCTTCCTTTCAAACATAATGATTATACTATAAATATAATCTTTTTTCAAATGATTATTCATTTTAATAAAAACAGTTGAGAGTTTTCTCAACTATTTATATAACTAGTTTTGTAAAGCTGATTTATTTATAGTTATAACTGGGCGGATTCCTCCTATACTATTTTAAGGATAAAAAAAAACAAAGAAAAAGACAATATTTATCTCTAAATATGTCTTATATATCATTATATTAAATACTATTATTAATAATTTAATACTTTTATAATTATATCTTCTATGTTAGTTCTTTTACTTTTTTCAACTAAATCTACACCTAATTTTATATTATCAGTTATTATGTTATCTACATTCATATCTATCATCTTATTTATACTTTCTTCTTTATTCACAGTCCAAGCATATAATTCTTTACCTGCATTATGTACTCTTGATACCTGAGTTTCTGTAACATTTGTAGCTTCTATAGAAAAAGCATCAGCATATTTTGCATCAGTTATTTTACCTATAGCAATACTCATAACATAAACTGTTTTTATATCTTTATCATATTTTTTTATTTTCTTTAATACATTATAAACTTGTGAAGTAACTACACATCTATCTTCAAAATTATATTCTTTTATTAGATCTACTACTTGTTTTTCAAAGTTCTTTTCTTTTCCTGTTGGTTTTAATTCAATATTTAATCTAATATTATTCTTTTTTGCAAATTCTAGTACTTCTTTTAAAAGAGGTATTTTTTCTCCTTTAAATTTCTTATTGAAAAAACTTCCTGCATCTAATTTTTTTATTTCAGAATAATTCATATCTATAATATCTTTATTAACACCTGTAACACGACTTAAATTTGTATCGTGTGATACTACTATTTGTTTATCTTTTGTTTGTTGAACGTCTAATTCTATCCAATCAGCACCCAGTTTTTTTGCTCCTCTAAATGCTGCCATAGTATTCTCAGGATATTTAATACTTGCTCCTCTATGAGCCGTTATTTCCATTTTTTTGTATTTTCAATATTTAAATTAGCCTTACCTGTAACAATTTGATAAGTAAGTAAAGATCCCCCAAATATAGAAATAATACTAAGTACTAATATTGCGTATTTTATTTTTTTATTATTCTTTTTAATTATCTTTTTTTCTTCATAATTAATGTTAATTAACTTTTCATTCTTATCTATTTTATGTTTATAGTATAAAGAACTTATTACAGAATAACCAATTCCAGTTGATATTATTGTAAATATTATTACTGAAACTAGCATAAACATCCATACTATTGTAAGAAGAATACTTTTTATAACAAATATTCTACCAAGTATCATGTTTAATATATATAGAATAAATATACCTATTATTAAAAATAAAATATACGATATTCCTGATATTAATTGGTATAAAAATACTATAATAATATCTTTAAAACGATTTCCTTTTATTAAATTTTTACTACTTTTTCTTGCACTTTTAAATGATTTACCTTCAATTACCATATAGTGCAATGAATATAACCATTTAGACAATATTGATAATAAAAATAAATAAAATAGAGAAAATATAATTGATAACGTTTTATTAGCATTTATAAAATCTAAAATAAATTCAGGTATATTTATAGATGTTATTACATTAGATGTAACTCCAATATTTAAAAATGGAATAATAAATAGAACTAATATAGCTACTGAAATATTTTTTAATTTAAATATATTTTTACATTTACTTAATGAAATTTTGATAGAATCCATTACTGATATTTTCTTATTCTTATATGAGCTATCAAATATAATTATGAGTGTTGATATATCAAATATAGTTACCATAGTTAAAAATATAATAATAAATAGTAAAAAAATTATTGTTATTGGATTTAAAGCAAAGTTTAATATATTTTCTATAGTTAAATAAGTAAAGCCTGTTATTCTCATTGTTAAATTAAATATTCCTATTACAGCTGGTATAAATATTAGTCCAATAATTAACTTATATAAAAATTCAAATACTAATAATGTAAATTATAAGTAATCATGTTATAAATATTTTTTAAACGACTTTCTTTCATTACAAATACATCTCCTTATAGGATATAATATCAAAATATGAAGTAAAATAAAAGAAACTTTGCTTAATTTCTAATTATTATATATATGTTAAATTTGACAATAGCAAAAAATGGTGCTATATTATCGAAGTATAAAAAAGGGGGATTTTATGGCACTAAGAGAGATGGAACAATTTAATGAAATTATTGATAAGATAAAATATCTTATTAATTGGTATAAATATAATAATTATGAAAATAGATGTGTAAAATCATTTATATCTAGTGGAAATAGTTTTAATTATAAAATTAATAAAGATAATATTGCTCACTTACTTGGCGTTAATATAAGTTATATTACTTCAACTAGATTATTTACTAATACTTCTTCTTTTGAATTACTTTGTGAATTATGTCAAAACAGTTATAGATTAAGTAGTAAGATAAAAGATAATGAAATTAAAATATCAAATATTTTTAGTAAACAAATATATAAAAAATTAAATAATTTTAAAAATAATATTAGTATTAATCTATCAAACACTGTTTTAGTTTGTAAATATGATAGAAATAAAGCAATTAATCAAGGATTTACTCCTAGAAACTGTGACTACATTATTATAAAAGAAACAGATGATGATACTTTATTAGAATTAGATTTAATTTTAAAAAATAAATTTGCATATCCTGTATCTAACAGAGTTTATGATAACATGGAAGAAGCAGAAAGCGTTTTTAAAGAATTATTTAGTTACCAAGATGTAGCTATATTATCATCTATAATATTAGATTATGATGATTATACTTCTGAAAAAAAGATTTATCTTTCTGAAGAACAAAAATTAGATAAAATGGAAAAGATAGAAAACTATAAATTAAAATATAATTGTTATATAGATGTTACTGGAGATTTTAAATATTATTGTAAGAGAAATCAAACTAATAAATCAATAGGAAAAAGCAATTATGATATATATGACAGTATAATTTTATCTATTATTGAAGGAAATATAATCGATACAAGCAAATTAAATTTAACAGAACAACAATTAAATCTAATAAATGCAATTAATGATTCTATAATGTTTGGTTCTAATAATGATAATAATAAGGAAAAGTATTCTAGTTTACAAGCACAACTTAAGCAATTAAAAAAAACAAATAGAGAATTAATAGATAAAAATAACGAATTAAATAATAGTATTCAATTATTAAATGAAGAAAATAACAAATTACAAATCAATTCAGATAAAGCAAAAGAACTTGTAAAATCAATTAATAATGCGATTGATTTATATAATAATCCAATAAAATAATATTGGATTTTTTTAATAAAAAAAGAAGATTATTCATCTTCCATTTCATCTTCATTTAAAATAGTCAAATCATCAAGATCATCATCTTGATCAATTCCTTCTTCATCTTCCATAGAATCGATATGTTCTGATGATACAGTTTCTACATTTTCATCTTCATCTTCTTCATCTTCTGTATCATCATCTTCTTCATCTTCTTCATTTAAATTAATTTCAATTTTATGTTTATCTCTTAAATCCCAACAAGCATTATCAAGTAAAACAAATCTTTTATCTGTTGTAAGTGATGTATAAAAATCCCCTATTTGTGATGTATACTCATCATCAGTAAGTTCAAGTAAAGAACAGATTTTTTTAAATATACTTGGAGTATTTAAACTCTTTTTTTCTTCTTTTAAAATCATTTCTGTTAAATCAGTATATGATAGTGTTTCTAATTCCTCTTTTTTCATTTTATTTAATTTCATGTTTGCCTCCTACATTTTATTTGGCGCTTTTACACCAATTAGTCTACACGCATTATTAATTGTAATTGCTGTAGCCTTAACTAAGTTTATACGTTCTAAAGTATATTCTAAATCATCAGATAATACTTTTTCACACGCATAAAAAGTGTGAAATAAATGAGCTAAGTCATAAACATAATTTGTAATTAAATGAGGTTCTAATCTTTCAGCACTCATTTTTACAATATCACTAAATTCATATATTTTAAAAAGTAAATTTAAAGCTTGTTTTGAATTAATTGTTTTATACTCTTTAATTGGTTTAATATCTTTATTATATTCATTTAATATTGAACAAATACGTGCATGAGCATATCCTACATAATATACTGGATTTTCATTAGACTTCTTTTCTGCTAGCTCCATATCAAAATCAAGTTGAGTATCCAAAGATCTCATGGCAAAGAAATATCTTGCAGCATCAACACTTACTTCTTCGATTAGATCGTTTAAAGTAAGAGTTTTTCCTGTTCTTTTACTCATTTTTATCTCTTCACCGTTTTTTATAAGTCTTACCATCTGTAATATTTTAACATCTAATTTATCAGGATCTTCACCCATCATCTTTATTGCTGCTTTAAGTCTTTTAATATAACCATGATGGTCAGCTCCAAATACATCAATAAGCTTATCATATCCTCTTTTATATTTACTTATATGATATGCAATATCAGGAAGTAAATACGTATTATTTGAATCACTCTTTACAAGAACTCTATCTTTTTCATCACCATAAATAGTAGTTTTTAAATATAAAGCATTATCCATAGTATAAGTGTATCCTTCACTTTTTAAATTATCTAATGTATTTTTTACCATTTTACTTTCATAAAGATCTGTTTCACTACTCCATAGATCAAATTCAACTCTAAATTTAGATAAATCTTTTTTTATTTTATCTAATAAGAATTCAACTCCTCTTTTTCTAAATATATCTTCTGGAGCAGATTTACCATATTCATCATATATTTTTTTTGCAACCTCTATAATATCTTCCCCATGATAACTATTATCACCAAGAGTATCATCCAATCCACATAAATTATGATATCTAACTATAATAGATTTTTCTAAATTATTAATTTGATTTCCTGCATCATTAATATAATATTCACGTGTAACATCATATCCTGCAAACTTTAAAACATTAGCAAGTGAATCTCCATATGCTGCACCCCTAGCATGTCCTATATGTAAAAATCCCGTAGGGTTTGCACTAACATATTCTATATTAATCTTTCTTCCTTTACCAATATTTGATGATCCATAATTATTTTCATCTAATAAAGCTTTATTTATATTTTCAAATAAATAGTCTTTCTTTAAATAAAAATTCATAAAACCAGGACCAGCTATTTCTATTTTATCTATTTCATCAAATTCTATATTTTCTTTTATCATTTCTGCTATTTCACGCGGATTTTTCTTTAAAGTACGTGTAAGTTGCATTGCAATATTTGATGAATAATCACCATTTTTATCATCCTTAGGTACTTCTATAGTAATCTCAGTATCTCCAATATTACATTTTACTAAGGCATCTTTAATAGCTTCTCTTAATTTATCCTTCACTATATCACCTCTAGTACATATTTAAATTTATCATCATCTATTTTATATTCTACTTTAATCTTATTATCTGTTATATCAATTTTTGTACACTCAGTATCTAAATTAAAGATCTTACTACCACCAAATACTGAATAAGTAGAAATACTTTTTTCATTTTTCTTTAAATTTAAATCTATTTTATAATCATTACATTCTCTTTTAATAGATATATAATTTTCACTATAGTATATGATAACTTTTATATCATTTTCAAAATATGTATATGAATTATCTTTTTTTATACCTTTTACCTTTATATTTAAAGGCTCTATACTATCTATTTTTATACGTAAATTTACCTTCATGTAATCAACTCCCAAACATTATAACACACTTTCTATAAAATTGCACTTATATTTTTATTTTTTTTTGGAATACTAAAAAAAGATAAGGTGATTATATGAAATTATTTAAATTTATATTTAAAATACTAGTAGTTTTAATAGTCATTTTTTCTTTACTGTATCTAGGATTATATATATATGTAAAAAATAATCCTATAGATATAAAAATTAATAATAGTTATTATATATATGATAATAATTCTAAACTTGTAAATAGTATGTCAGATGAATGGATTAAACTAGATAACATATCTGATAAATTAATTAGGGCAACTATATCAATAGAAGATAAAAACTATTATAAACATCATGGATTTGATTATCCTAGAATAATTAAATCACTTTATGTCAATGTAATAAATAGAAATCATATGCAAGGGGCATCTACTATTACACAACAGTATGCTAAAAACTTATTTTTAGATTTTAGTAAAACGTGGAAAAGAAAATTTAAAGAAGCATGGTTTACTTTTAAACTTGAAGCTAATTATTCGAAAGACGAAATATTAGAGGGATATTTAAATACTATTAATTATGGTAACGTATATGGTATTGAAAATGCTGCTCATTATTATTTTAATAAAAGTGCGAAAGATTTAAGTTTAGCTGAAGCATCAATGCTTGCAGGAATTCCAAATTCACCTAGTAACTACTCTCCTTTACTAAATGAAACTAAAGCTAAAAAAAGGCAAAAAAAAGTACTAAATGCTATGGTTAAAAATAAATATATATCTAAGAATGAAGCTGATAAAGCATATAATACTCATCTTAATTATTATGGACATTTAGAATCTAATAATTCAAATACTATTATGTATTATCAAAGTGCAGTTATGGATGAACTTATGAATATAGATTCTATTTCAAAATCCATTTTAGAAACTGGAGGTCTTAAGATATATACATATCTAGATATGGATAGTCAGCTTGAACTAGAAAAAAATATTGAAAAATATATTAATAATGAGAAATTACAAGTAGCATCAATTATGATGAGACCTGATGATGGAGGAATTGTTGCACTAATTGGGGGAAGAGATTATAAAAAAAGTCAGTTTAATCGTGCGACTAAAGCAAAAAGACAAGTAGGCTCTACTATCAAACCATTTTTATATTATGCGGCCCTTGAAAATGGTTTTACTGCATCTACTACATTTACAAGTGAAAAAACAACATTCTTATTTGATAATAATAAAACATATTCTCCTAAAAACTATAATAATAGATATGCAAATAAAGAAATATCAATGGCAGCTGCCCTTGCTTATTCTGATAATATATATGCTGTTAAAACACACTTATTTTTAGGTGAAGAGACACTTTTAGATATGTTAAAAAGAGTTGGCATAAAAGATAATTTAAAGGCTAACCCTTCTCTTGCACTAGGCAGTAGTGAACTTAGCTTAATGGATATAACTAGTGCATATGCAATACTAGCTAATACTGGATATAAAGTAAATGGGCACCTAATTAAAAAAGTAGAAGATATGAATGGTAATACGTTATATGAATATAAAAATGATAAAGATAAAGTATTAAACTCATCTATTACATATATATTAAGTGAATTATTAACTAGTACATATAATTATAACTTTATTGATTATAACTATCCTACGTGCTATGACATAACAGAAAAATTATCTAATAAATATGCAATTAAAACAGGTACTACAGATACTGATCATTTAATATTTGGTTATAATAAAAATATAGTATTAGGTATATGGAGTGGATACGATGATTCTAAGATTAGCGATGTTAAAGATGGAACGCCACTTAGACAAATATGGGCAGATACTATTGAAGAATACTTTAAAAATAAAAAACCAAAATGGTATAAAATACCTGATAATGTAGTTGGTACTTTAGTTGATCCTATAACAGGCATGCCCACAACTGATTCTAATAAAGCTACTATGTTTTATTATATCAAAGGTACTGAACCTAATTACGATGAAAATTTAGAATCACTAATACCTACTATAAAAGAAGAAAATGAAAATGACCAATGAGGTCATTTTTACTTACAAATAGATATTTTATACTTATTTGGCTTTATTATTTTTATATCTTTTTATTATTTTTTTTACACATTTCTTTTAATATATTAATGTCATTATTTGCTAAAGGACAAATTAAATCACAATTTAATGTGTCTGGAATAATTAAGCCTTCTGCACTGGTTAAAGACCTTAAATACAGATAACCTCCGACACTTTGTGGTAATGTTAAACCCTTGGCACTGGTTAATCTGCTTAAATCAAGATATCCTCCGACACTTTGTGGAAGTATTAATCCTTCCGCACTTGTTAGACTTTCTAAATCTAGAAAACCTTCAATACTTTGTGGAAGTATTAATCCTTCGGCACTTGTTAAGCTGCTTAAATCAAGTGCACCGATATTTTGAGGTAATATTAAGCCTTCTGCACTGGTTAAACTAGATAACCGTAGATTTCCTCCAAAATTTTGAGGTAATATTAAGCCTTCTGCACTGGTTAAACTTCTTAACCATAGAGTTCCTCCAAAATTTTGAGGTAATATTAAGCCTTCTGCACTTGTTAAACTAGATAACCATAGATTTCCTCCAACATTTTGAGGTAATATTAATCCTTCGGCACTTGTTAAACTAGATAAAGCTAGGTCTCCTCCTATGCTTTGGGGCAATGTTAACCCTTCGGCACTAGTTAAACTAGATAAAACTAGGTCTCCTCCGACACTTTGTGGAAGTATTAATCCTTCCACACTTGTTAAACTGTCTAAATATAGAGTGCCTCCAAAATTTTGAGGTAATATTAATCCTTCGGCACTTGTTAAACTAGATAAAACTAGGTCTCCTCCTATGCTTTGGGGTAATGTTAAGCCCTCAGCACTGGTTAATCTGTGTAACCATAGATCATCTCTGACACTTTGTGGTAATGTTAAGCCCTCAGCACTTGTTAAACTTCCTAAATCTAGATATCCTCCAACACTTTGTGGTAATGTTAAACCCTCAGCACTTGTTAAACTAGATAACAGTAGATTTCCTCCGATACTTTGTGGAAATGTTAATCCTTTCGCACTGGTTATACTTCTTAAATCAAGAGCCCCATAATGATATATTATATTTCCTTTTAATGCTTCTTCTTCTGTCAATGATATTTGATTTTTTTTACAATCAAATATTTTTGAAAGATCTATTTTTTTATCTCTTGTTTCTATTATTTCCTTTATTCTTGGATCTTCTTTATACCCAAAACCTATTATTTTCGAATCTATTTCATATAAAAAGCGTAAATCTTCTT
>CAMKQS010000044.1 GCA_946414975.1 uncultured Caryophanales bacterium
TTTGAAAAACAAAAAGTTATTACGCTTAACCGTAATAACTTTCTAAAATAAAAAAGTAGTAGGTGAGGTAAATGGATAATAAATTTAATAATATGATTAATGAGTTTTTAGCAAATACTGATGCTAAAGATGAAAAAGAACTTAATGAAAAATTGCAAGAGTTTATGCAAAAATATAATGCTGGTGAAATAGATTACACTAATACAATATTAGATGATGCTTATGAGTTGTTAGAAAAAGCAGAAAATACTAAATCTAAAACACAAGCTATAAAGTATGCAAAAGAAGCATATGATATGTGTCCTAATTGTTTTGATGCAATACTATTTCAAGTACATTTAGAAGATAATCCACTAAAAAGATGGAAATTATTAGAAGAAGGATTAGAATTTGAAAAAGATAGATTGGAAGATGAAGAATACTTTAAAAAAGACAATATAGGACACTTTTATGGAATATTTGAAACTAGACCATATATTAGAGGTTTGTTTGCTAAAGTAGATTATTTAATTTTAGATGGTAAGATTAAACAAGCACGTGATGTATGTAAAGAAATATTAAAATTAAATGAAAATGATAATACAGGTGCTAGATATTTACTTATGGCAATATATGCTTTCCTAGAAGAAGAAAATGATATGCTTAAGTTATATAAAAAATATCCAGAAGAAAACCTAGAAATGTTATTTCCGCTATTTATTCTTTATTATAAACAAGGTAATGATAAGAAAGCTAAAGAGTACTTAGATAGAATAAATAAAGCTAATCCTGATTTTATTAAATTCTTTAAAGGTACAATGAAAGAGAATACAAAAGTACCTGATGGATATTATTCTAAAGGAGATTCATCAGAAGTTATAATGTATTTTAGACAATATGATTTTCTTGTAGAAACAATTCCTACAATAGATTATTACATATTAGAAAATAGTAAAAAGAAGAAATAGTTACACATTGACTATCGGCAGGTGAAGAGTTTACTTACCATTGTTAAATTTAATTGGGTGTTTAGACAGTTATTGTGTAACTATAACATTTGTTTATAAAGAATAAATCAAAAAAATAGTTAGAAAAATATGCATGAAAAGTAAAATATATTTGGAATTTTGTGTAAAAATACACTTTTTATAATACATTTTTACAAAACACCATACAAAAAGTAAAAAAACGATAGGTATTTTGTAAAAAACGTTTACTTTATATTTAGTTAGTGGTATACTAAAATAAATTTACAAAACACCACGAAAAAAAACAAAAAATGATAGGTGTTTTGTAAAAGGAGGTTAATATGATTTATTCTGCAAAAGAGGTATTAAAAAAATATGGTACAAGATATAATTTATCTAAGGCATTAAAAAGAAAAGAAATTTTTAAATTAGATCATGGTATATATTCTGATAAGGACTTAGTAAATCCAATGATTATTATATCAAAAAAATATCCAAGTGCTATTATAACTATGGATTCAGCTTTTTATTATTATGATTTAACTGATGTAATTCCTAGAAAGACTTATGTAGCAACAAATAGAAATTCAAATATCATAAAGGATGAAAAAATAATTCAAATCAAAGTACCAAAGGATAATTTGAATTATGGAAAAGATGAAGTTGTTATTGATGGTGAAAAAGTTAAAATGTATAATAAAGAACGATTGCTTGTAGAACTTGTTAGAAAGAAGAATCAAATACCATTTGACTACTATAAAGAAATAATATCTAATTATAGAAAAATAGCAGATGATTTAGATATGTATAAAATTGAAGAGTATTTGTCGCTATATAAGAATGAAGTTAATATTGCTAATGCATTGTTAAGAGAGGTATTTTAATGAATCTAGAAGATATTGTAAGAAGATATGTTGAAGAAAATTATGATTTAATTGATGCTAGATCCAAAGCTGCACAAGATATTATT
This sequence comes from uncultured Caryophanales bacterium, assembly GCA_946414975.1. The sequence continues at coordinate 1,918 of CAMKQS010000044.1, forward strand.
TTAAGTAAAATTTCAAAAAGTAAATTTAAAAATAATATTACAATTAAAGGTGGAGTTGTGATGCATAGTATATCCAATTCTATTCGTAGAGCTACTCGTGATTTAGATTTAGATTTTATTAAATACTCATTAGAGGATGAATCTATAAAAGAATTTATAAATAAATTAAATTCAGTTAATGATAATGTCACTATTCAAATAATAGGTAGAATTGAAGAATTACATCATCAAAATTATAATGGAAAAAGAATTTATGTTAAATTATTTGATAAAAATAACTATGAAATTGATACTAAATTAGATATAGGTGTACATAAATTATTTGAATTAAAGCAAGATGATTATTTTTTTAATTTAGATGGAATTGCCGATGGTGTTAGTTTATTTATTAATTCACCAGAACAAATTTATGCTGAAAAATTAAAATCATTACTAAAATTAGGATTTAGGTCAACGAGATATAAGGATTTATTCGATTTTTATTATCTAATTAATCATGATAAATTAGATAATAAAAAATTATTAAAAATTTTTAAGGTAATAATATTTGATGATAATAATTTGAAAGAAAGTACAATTGAAGATATCTATTTTAGGTTAAAAAGTATATTTAAATCTAATGTTTATAGGAGTAATTTAGCTGATCCAAAAAATAACTGGTTAGATATACCTATAAATGATGCTATAGATAGTGTGCTTAATTATATAGAAGAATTATCTAAAGAAGCCGTAGGAGTTTAGGAGGTATAGTTGATGGAAAAGAATGTAGAAGAATTAACACTATTACTTATGTATCTTACTTCTTGGGAAGAAGATGGATATGTAGCTGATGAAAATGATATGCCAAAGGAAGCAAAAATTAAAACTTGCTGGAAAGGCTATTCATTTGATGTTATTAATAAATTAACTGATGAAAAATATTTATATTATAGTAAAGGTAAATCTATATCATTAACACCCAAAGGTGAAGAATTAGCTAGAAAATTAATAGATAAATATTTGAAGTAGGAGTAGTTTATGGAAGATTATAAAGATTGGGAAAAGAAAGCAGAAGAAAATAGAAAAAGAAATGAAAAATTTATTAATGAATTTGATAGTTGGTTAAATGAAAAGGGTTTAGCAAAGAAAACTATTAGGAAGCATCTAAATAATGCAAGTTTGTATATTAATGACTATTTAAATTATTATGATGCTAGTAAAATGGAAGATGGAGTACATTATGTTCATGGATTTTTAGATGGTTGGTTTATAGAAAAATGTTTATGGTCATCTAGAAATTCATTAAAAGAGACAGCAGCTAGTATTAAGAAATTTTATGAATGTATGAGTGAAAAAGAATATGTAAAACAAGAAGATTATAAAAAATTATGTAGTGAAATAAAAGATAATATGGATGAATACTTAGAGCAAATGGATGCATTTGATAATGGTACATATTATGATATATTTTAGATAATAGGTGAATTATATGGCTAAGATATTAATTTTTAAAGTAGGAATAGAAGGATTAGAAGATAAAATTTGGAGAAGAATTGAAATAACAGATAGAATGACAGTAGCAGATTTAGCTTATACAATACTTGCATCATTTGATTCACTTGCATATCATTTGTATGATATTATACATACGAAAGATAGATATGATTGTATGATAGAACCATTAGATTTAGGCGATTATACTTTTAAAGATGCTGTTCATACAAAACTAAGAGATGTAGACTTTGAAAAAGATAATACAATGATTATGGAGTATGATTTTGGTTCAACAACAACTTTTAATATTACATATTTAGAATCAAGAGAATATAATGAATATAAAGGATATTTATACCCTAATATAGTTGATGGGCAAGGTCGTGGTATGTTAGATGATATGACAGATTTTGATTTAAAGGAAATTGTTGATGATATTGATGAAAAAGGATATTCAGATCATTATGTAACACCAGGTTATGAAAAACATGAAAAATATGATTATAGGAAGTTTAATATTAAAACTAATAACAAAAACTTAAAAGGTATGATTTTGTTAATTAAGAATGGTTACGAGGCTGGTGAATAATATATGAAAGTTTTATTATGGGGAATTCCTTGTGTTGGGCATGATGATATAGGAAAAATACTTGCAAAAAAATTAAATTATGAATTTATTAATCAAAATGATATTATTAAAGAAAAATATAGAACAATAAACAATTTTAATGAAACATATCCAGTAGATTATGATAGATTTAAGGTAAAAGAAGAAATTGCTTTAGATGCTATAAATAGTAAAAATAACTTTGTAATGGCTGTGTCATTTATCTATATAGAAAAAATAGTAAATAATATAACTAATACTGATACTATTTCTGTTGAAATAACAGATAATCTTGAAAATATATATGATAGGATTTTATTCTATGACGAAAATGATGAAGTTAAGCCAGATAGTAAAGAATATCGTGACAAACATAGACAATATTACATTAATGAAATAAAGAATGATATGAAAGCTAGTAATCTTGAGTTTAGAAATATACCAAAGTTTAATTTGAATGGTAGGAAATTTGAAAATGTAATCGATGAATTAGCAAAATTTATATGTGATTTAAAAAAATAACTTATGTGATGGGAACTATGATGAAACATTCATAGTTTTAATATACGATTATTAGTGGTAAATTAACTTTCTTTGGAATATATATATTAAACTACCTAAATATGATATAATTATAAGTAGTTAGGAGGTTTAAAATTATGAGTGAAAAAGAATTAGATTCAAGTGCTAATGAATATGAAGAAGAATATAAGTCTAGTAATTATGTAAAACAATTACAATGGGATATGGCTATTGGTCTTCAAGAAGTAGATAATTTAAAACCTTCTAAATATTTAGAAGAATTATTAGAAGAAAATGTAGAAGGTAATTTAACTATAGAAGAGGTAGAAAAAGAGTTAAGAGAATACTATATTGAAAAAGAAAATAAAAATGAAATAAATCATAATGAATTAGAATGTGATTTTGTATCTGCTAGAATAGTTGAATTATTAAATGAAGATAAATTTGAATTATCAGTAGATTATTTAAAATATGTTCATAAATTTTTATTTCAAGATGTTTATGAATTTGCTGGAGAGTTTAGAAAAGTAGATTTTTCTAAACATGAAAAGATATTAAATAATGATTTAGTTGCTTATGGTGATTGTAATACATTAACTGAATCACTAGAATATGATATTTCAAGAGAATTAGAAAAAAATTATAAAGAAATGAGCATAGTCGAAGTTATCAACAATATAACTAAGTTTTCATCTAGTATATGGCAAGTACATCCTTTTAGAGAAGGTAATACTAGAACAACTGCAGTATTCATTGAAAAATACTTAATTAGTTTAGGTTATAATGTAGATAATACTTTATTTAAAGATAAATCGGTTTATTTTAGAAATGCATTAGTAAGAAGTAATTATTATAATAACTACTTAAAAATAAAAGAAGATAGCGGTTATTTGGTTAAATTTTATGAAAATTTATTATTAGGTAAAAATAATAATCTTCACTCAAAAGATTTGATTGTCCAAGAATTATTTGATAGAAATAGATAACTATTATCGTGTAAGATTTATAATATAAAAGATAGGAATGATGTTGTGAGCATAAATAGTATATTATTGAATTTATTAAAAGACTCAAAATATGAAATTGGAATATATATAAAAGAAAAAAATTTTAATAACGTAATTAAATATAATGAAAATAATATATTTGAAAGCGCTAGTTGTATTAAAGCATTTATACTAGTAGAATATTTTAAACAGGTATATGAAAATAAAATTAGCATTAAAGACTATTTTGAATATAGTAAAGAAGATAATAAGTCAGGATTGAATTCTGGAATAATTTCATCATTTGACTATGGATTAAAAATATCATCTAAGGATTATGCAACGTTAATGATTATATATAGTGATAATATTGCTACAAATAAAATAATAAATCATTTAGGAATTGAAAACATAAATAATACTATAAAAGAATTAGGATTTAAAGATACCAAGCTTTATAATGAATTAGACTTATTTAAATATCATAAATTTGGAAAAACAACTCCATATGAATACGCAAGACTATTTGATATGTTATTGGATAACAAAGTAATAAATGAAACTGTTTCAAAAAATTGTTTAGAGATTTTAAAAAAACAAAAATATAATGATATGATAACTAAATACTTGCCTACATATGATTTATTATTTAAAAATACAAAGGATAGTAATATTAAATATATAGCATCAAAAAGTGGGTCTATTGTATGGACTGGTAATGAAATGAAAAATGCACGTAATGATGGTGGAATAATATCTACTGTATATGGTGACTTAATAATATCTATTTTTATTTCTAATTTAGATGATTTGTCATTTAATTTTGATAATAAAGGAATTGAATTAGGTGGTAAAATTTGTAAACTCGCATATGACAATTTTATCAATAATAAAGGAGAATTAAAATGATAAGATATACTGAAGAAATGAATTGTTCTAAAAAAGAATTACAGGATCTTTATTTGAGTGTAAAGTGGAATTCAGGTAAATACCCAGATAAATTATATACTTCTGTAAAAAATAGTACATATAAGATATTTGCATATGATGGAGATGATTTGATTGGATTAGTGACTGGATTATCAGATAATTGTATAAATTTATTTATAAGTTATTTATTGGTAAAACCAGAGTACCATAATAAAAAGATAGGATCTCGATTGTTGAATATGATAACATCTAAAAAAGACTTTAATAGAATTCAACTTATTACTGAGGATAAAGACAAAGATTTTTATTTGAAGAATGGTTTTATTGAAGATGGTATTGGTATTTTTAAAATAAATTGGTAATGTTATTAAATGTTAGAAATACTATTAATTAATACAACAAAATACATCAAAATAAATTTTTTTATATCAGAATAAATCACATATTAATTGATTTATTATATGTAGGTGTTAAAATATGATAAACTAGTCAATTTATTGGCTGAAGAAAAAATATAAAAAAATAATAAAAAATAAGAAATTTTATAAAATTATATGATTGACTTTTGTAAGTCAAGTGATAGAATATAGTAAAATAGCAAAAGTTATGTAAGGAGGACAATGTCTTCCTTTTTTGTATTTAAAGGAGGTGATGCTTATGCTATATTATCCTATCAGTTTTATAGATTTAATTGAAACAGGATGATTTCTATGTATATTCTATTATTATATATAAAGGATTAAATAGTAATACATCCTTTATAACAACCTACGAAGTAGGATGAATTTCGTAAGTACGAAATAAGAATAGCACCCTAATAAGCCCTAGCTTATAAGGACTTTTTTAGTTTGTGGTGCTATTATCTTATCCTGCTTTTTTAATTATTACTAAATTTGAATAGGAAATCATCCTATTTAGGAAGGAGGAAGAGTATGAGAATATTTAAATTATATTTACCAATAGACTTATTTAATAGAATTAAATTAATGTCTAAATTTTATGGAGCATCTATTTCTAAAATGATGACTCAATTATTAGAAATAGGATATTTAAAAATGTTAGAGTCAAATACGAAAGGAGAGTAATAAATGAATTTTGATAAATATTTAAAGATACCTATGTTTTTAGCAGATGATATGAATATAGGACATAGTGGTAAATTACTATATGCTAGATTATTATTACTAACATATAAAGAAGGTTATTGTTATGCTGATAATACTTATTTAGGTAATTTAATTGGTGTAGGCTCAAGAAGAATAACTAAACTATTAAAACAGTTATCAGATAATGATTATATAACCATGGAATATAAACATAAATTTCAAAGAAAAATTTATATTAATAAAAGTAAATATACATCCATTAATTTAGAAGAAATGTACTAAATAATTGGATGTATTTTTTACATTCAAAGGATGTATACACCTAAAATAATATAATAAATAGAATATTAAAAATATTAATATTAAAAATTAATTATAATAATAAATTTAAATAAATTAATTAGAAAGGACGTTGATATATGTATGATAAAAAATTAATTTTAAACATAAGTTTAAATAGGTGGTTTAATTATGGAAGGAGCTATCCTGAATAAAATTTCATTTAAAGATCTTATTTTAAAGTACTTAATCGAAGAGATAACTAAAGAAGAAGGAGTAAACAATAATTAATGATTTGCAAAAATCATTTAATGATGTTATCATTCATTTGTCTTAATACCCAATTAAGTAAGAGGATTGGAGGAATGAGTGAATAATACTTACTTAAATGGCTTAGATTTCAATGTTGGAATCTATATAAGATTATCTCAAGAAGATAAGGACAAAAAATATGAATCTGATAGTGAAAGTGTAATTAATCAAAAAGAAATACTCCGAAATTATGTTAAAAGTAATAATTTTAATTTAGTTAAAGAATATGTAGATGATGGATTTTCTGGTACTGATTTTGAAAGACCTGGATTTCAAAGAATGTTAGAAGATATAAATAATAAAAAGATAAATTGTGTAATAGTTAAAGATTTATCAAGACTTGGTCGAGATCATGTTATGACTGGTTATTATATTGAAACATTCTTTCCTGAAAATAATATTAGATTTATTTCTATATTAGAATCTTTTGATAGTTTTAAAAATCAAGCTAGTAATGATTCATCAACATTTATAATTGCTTGTAATGATTATTATAGTAAACAAAATTCCATTAAAATTAGAAATGTCTTAAATGAGAAAAGAAAAAATGGTAAATTTGTAGGAAGTTTACCATGTTATGGATATATGAGAGATTCAGAAGACAAAGGACATCTAATACCTAATCCAGAAACTGCACCAATTGTTAAAAAGATTTTTAAATGGAGAGCAGATGGTATTGGACCTACAGAAATAGCGAGTAGACTAAATAAGGCTCATATAGTTACTCCTAGTGGTTATAAAAAGACTAATTATTCATCTAGGTTAATTGATAGGGATAATTGGAATATATCCACAGTAAAAAAGATATTAATTAATAGAGTTTATACTGGAGATTTAGTTCAACATACTCAAACTAAAGTAAGTTATAAATCTAAAAAGAAAATTACTTTAGATGAGAAGTTTTGGATTGTAGTTAATAATACTCATGAAGCATTGGTAGATAAGGATACTTTTGAATATGTTAATAGTTTAAGAAGCAGATATACTAGAAATTATGATGTAAAAACTGGCAGAGAAAAAAGATTATTAGAAGGCAAATTGTTTTGTAAAGAATGTTCTAATAGATTAACTGTATTATATAGAAGAAATTTAGATTATTGGTCAGTTAATTGTAACAGATATTCTCGTGATCCAGTTAGAGGTAGATGCTATTCACATTTTTATCCATATAATTATTTAGAAGAACAAATATTAAAACATATTAATAAATCAGTTTGTAAATTAATAAAAGAATTAGATTTAAAAGAACTTAATAATGAAGTAGTTAAAAGTGTTAATAAAGAAACTAATAATATTGATAAAACTATTAAAAATTTAGAAGCAGAAAAAGAAAAAATAACTAAAAGGATTAATACTTTATATGATGATAGATGTGATGGAGTAATATCTATAGAAGTTTATAGAGAACTTGCTAAAGAATCAGAAACTAAATTAAAAGAGATAAATGATTTAATTGATAATGAAAACATTAAAAAATATCAAATAAAGAATAAAGCAAATACTTTACCTGATTATACTAAAAAGATAAAGAAACTATTAGATTTAAATAAACCTAAAAAAGAATTAATAGATACATTAGTAGATAAAATAGTTATAGATAAGGATAGAAATATTGCTATATATTTTAAATATGATATTGTACCAGCGGTTTCATTTAAATATGAAAATAGAAATTTAGTTCGTAATCCATATGGTAGAAAAGGTAAAAAAGCATAGTATAGTTTAATATTTAATCCCTAACTAGTTTATCTAGCTAGGGCTTATTTTTATTCTAATGGTAAGTGAACGCACGAGGTGGTGATGGTGCTGAAGTAATATATGCATTGCGAAGTAATGATACTCTTCCAAAAATGATTTTGAATAATTTAAAAAATGAAGGACAAAATATAAGAGATGCATATACGAGACGACTTCCATCAAATCCACTCAAGGATTATTACTTTATGCTTAGAAATACTGGAGATACAAATGCTCAAATAATTGAATATGGTTTTTTAGATAGTACTAATGATGATGCTTTACAGTTAAAAAATAATTGGCAAAGGTATGCTGAGTCAGTAGTAAAGGCAATTGCAGAATATTTAAATATACCTTATGAAATTACGAATGATAATGAATATATTGTCAGTGTAGGAGATACTCTTTGGAGTATTGCTAAAAAGTATAATATATCCGTAAATGAATTAAAAGAACTAAATAATTTAACAAACAATCTACTTAAAGTAGGTATGATATTGCAAATACCAAATAATGACTATAATAATATATATGTTGTTAAAAATGGTGATACACTTTATTCAATTTCAAAAAAAAATAATATATCAGTTAGTAACTTAAAAAGATTAAATAATATTACGTCAGACATTTTAAAAATTGGTCAAAAGATTGTTGTTAAGGAAATAGGTGGGCAAAATTATATAGTTAAAGCAGGTGATACGATTTTTATGGGGAATAATGAGTAATAATTAAATTTTATATATAAATTCCTTATAAAGTTGGGAAAAACTCAGCTTTTTCTGGTATAATTGTATTAGCAAAAACTTTTTTAAAAGGTGGTGACCAACATGAAAAACAATATGATTATATATACATCAAAAGATGGTAATGTAAAAGTTGATGTTAATATTCAAAATGAAGATATATGGATGAGTCAAGATGTAATGGCTAATCTTTATGGTACAACGAAAAATAATATTTCAATGCATATGAAAAATATATTTGAAGAAGGTGAACTAGACAAAAGTTCAACTGTTAAGAAAATCTTAACAGTTCAAAAAGAAGGAACTAGAGATGTTAAAAGAAATATAGAACATTATAATTTGGATGCAATTATTGCTGTTGGGTATAGAATTAATTCTAAAAAGGCAACTGAGTTTAGAATATGGGCAACTAAAGTTTTAAAAGAATATATGGTTAAAGGATTTGCTTTAAATGATGAAAGATTAAAGAATAATGGTGAAAGTCCATATTTTGAAGAATTACTTGCAAGAATTCGTGATATTAGATCATCAGAGAAAATATTCTGGAGAAAAGTATTGGATATTTATGCAACTTCAATAGACTATAATCCAAAAGATAAATTATCAATAGATTTCTTTAAAACTGTACAAAATAAAATGCACTATGCGACACATGGGCATACTGCTGCTGAAGTTATCTTTTATAGAGTTAATTCTGAAAAAGATTATTTAGGACTTACTAATTTTAAAGGTAACTATCCAACAAGAAGCGAAACAGAAATTGCAAAAAATTATTTAACGGAAGAAGAACTTAATACATTAAATAGAATGGTATCAGCTTATTTAGATGTAGCAGAAATTAATGCTTTAGATAGACATCCAATGACTATGCAGGATTGGGTTAATGAATTAGATTCATTTTTGAAAATGACTAGGAAAGATATATTAAAAGGAACAGGCACTATATCTCATAAAGAAGCGTTATATAAAGCACATAAAGAATATGAAAAATATATGCAAAAACATTTAACTACTGCTGAGCAAGATTATTTAGAAATACTAAGTAAAAAAATTGAAGAAATAGATAAATAAGCTTTTATGATTTAAAAATACTTACTTTTACAGATAATGTGTTAGGTTTGATCAATTGTTTTCTTTTATCACTAATATAATAATATTAATAGTTGATTTAATTATTAAATAAAGAATATTAAGGAATGTTAATTTTGACAAAGCAATTAAAGTATGTTAGTATATTTTCCCGAAGGGGAAGTATATTTATGTTAATAAATGGATTTAATATGGAATGCCTTGTAGATTGGGCAGAAGAAGAAAAAATACAAAGACAGAAAAAAATATTGTTGTAGATGAAATAGAACAAAGATATAATATTTCTAAAGGAACTCTAATTTCTTATGCAACACAAGAATGTATAAAAAAATATGGAGTAAGTGATGATGAAGATTTGATTAACGAAATTGTATTGGATACTATAAATAAAATTAAAAATAGTAATTTAGAAAATAAATCAATCAAAGATAAAGATGAAGGTATAATAGATTCTTATTTAATAAATGAAGCTGTTAAGACAATAATATATATAAATGAGAAGACAAATTTAAAATTGAATCCATATTTAAGATGTAAGAAAAAAGTACTTACAAAAAGAAAATAGTGTTTTATAACATTATTTTTTTTCTGCTTGATATAATTTAAAAATAAAAATTTAGGATGAAATAGCTTAATGTAATTATCCCTAGTGTGAGAAAAAAATAAGATATCAACCTTAATATGAACCTATAAAGTAGGATGATTTTCGTAAGTACGAAATAAGAATGGTGTATACACAAGTCCTTATTTTATAAGGAAAACGCGTGTTGTTACACCATCTTCTTATCCTGCTGTTTCACAATTTAATGGATTGTAAATAGTTTTAGGATGATAGACAAAACTTTCCATAGTAAATGACTTGACTCTTATATTTATAGAGAGGTATCATACAGGAATGAGGAGATGATGTTTATGAATAAGGAGGATTATGATATTAAGTAATATTATTAGGTATGTGAATTTCATACCAAGTAATATTACAAAAATTACAACCATAGAATTAATTGGAGGTATTAAACTCTATGGTTAAATACAAGGTTAATTTGATATTTAAAGATAGTTCTAAATCTTTAAATGAAATAATACCTGAGGTATTAAAAATAGAATTACAAAAGAAGTTGAATATGACTTGTAATTATTTAGATAGAGAGTTACCATGTAATTATACTCATTATTCCCAAGAAGGGAGTAGTAATTAATGGTAGGGAATAGTAGTTTTAAAGTAGGACTTTATA
>CAMKQS010000045.1 GCA_946414975.1 uncultured Caryophanales bacterium
AGTTGCATAGCAACTATATCAGTTATATCCATATCTTTATTATTAATAATAACTTTAGTATTAAAAAATAAATCTGCTATTTTTACTTCTTCATTACTTACCTCATAAATTATAGCAAAATTAGGATGCATAATTATATGTGTATTATTTGGATTAAGATTATAATTATATGCAATATCACTAATTATATGATTGTTTCCACTAGTATCAATATCTATGTTTGAATATTCATTATCATTTAAAGACTCAAGTTTTTTCAATCTAAACAAATCGCTAGCTTTAAAATTATTATCATTATATTCTTTGTATATGTCATTGTGAATATATAAATTATTCTTTACAAATGATTTATCTTCTTTTTTGAATTTATCATTATATTCTCTATGTATGTCATTATCAATATAAAAGTTATTAATTATAAATGATTTATCTTTACCACTATCTTCTAATACATATTGTTTTATAGAATCATCAGTATATAATCCATTATTAAGGGCTATTTTAGGGTTATATGGTAAAGGTCTTTGTATATTAGAATCTTTTTTTAGAGTTGAAAAAGAACCTTTAATATTACTATACCCCTCACCTATAGTTACTTTTTTTAAAACCATTCTATCATAATCTTCTTTAGTTATAATGCCTTTATCAAGCAATTCAAGATATTTTTTCTTATCTATTTCCATTAGTTCTTTTGCGCATTTTTTATATACTTCTAAAACTTTATCAGTAAAATCATTCCTAATGCCATCATCTTCATGACCTCTTTTTACCCCTGATGCACGCATTTGCCTATCAGGTACTTCAATATTATCAAAACATAAAACATTTCCATTTCGCCATACCCAACTTTGTGCTATAATATTTCCTTCTTTATCTTTAACGACAAATACACGTCCATCCTTTGATACCATACTATGCTGCATACACGATTCTGCTGCATCACCTAATGCCTGGCAGCAGTCAGTAAGTGTTCCTATTGCAAGAGCAAGAGGATCATCTAATCTTAAGATCTCATATTCATAATCTAAATAAGTACTCTCAACTCTAGGTATACTACTGAATACTCTCTGTTTACCATAATTATATATATCTTGTAATGTATTCACATCATTTTGTGAATACCCAGCAATTTGTGAAACAACTGCTAAATTTTCATTTCCTACTTGGATATTTTCATATTTATTATTTTCAACATAACTAATAGCCAAATCCATAGTAAGATAACGATTACTATTAATAGCTTTTATATCAAAAAACTGTCTTTGAATATTGGCAATATTTTTAGATACTTTCTCATCATTAATAATAGATTCTAAATTATTAAGAAAAAACTTTGTAAAATCTGGATCATATTGCATATTAAAACGACCAAACATACGGTGAATACTTGACTTTGCAATAATTGGTGATGGGGTTATCCTTTTTAAAATGCCTCTTATACACATTATTGATCGTGGATATTTTTTATTGTCCAAAAGTAGCGTATATGACCCATCTTTATTTTTATGATATATTTGCTCTAGTAAAGGCTTATTATCATCAAAGGCATAGTTTTCTTTTTTCAAAACAAACTTTAATGTAGCATATACTATTTCTTTAATTTCAACATTATCAGCTTTATTTTCTTTTTCAGGATTTTCAATAGAAGCAAAATATGATTCAATGCTAGAATACTTAGATTCTAAATGTGTTGGTGTCTCAGTTAATAAAGATCTGAGTTTATTATATCCTGATTCATTATTATCAAAAACACCAAATGTATATGCAAGTTTTAATAGTGCATCTTTTTCTTCAGAATTTGTAATATTTGTTTTTTTAACAAGCATTGCCCACTTTACACTATTATTTAAAAATTTATCTATTTCCTCATCATCAAAATTTTGCATTACAACAATACTAGGTAAAAATTGACCTTTAGTTTTTTTATACCAATGCATTAATAATGAAATTTTTCCATAAAGTATGAGTTCTGTTACAGTCTCTGGATAACGAACACCTAATTTTATTGCATCATCACGAAATAAGTCTAAATATTCTCGCATATTTGATTGTATTACTGCACCTCTTATAAGAGCAGCATTTAAATATGTTCCCTTTAAATGTTCTAAATAATTAGAATATTTCTTTAAAAGTTCAAAATTAAAATTTGAACCATAAAAGGCATCTATTAATTCAGTTGGTAAATTAGAAGGTATAAATAACTCTTTATAATCTCTTTTTAAGAATCCTAAATCAGTATCTGCATTATACTTTGCATATCCATTCATAATATCTTCAACAATTACATTTTCTATTTCTTTTTGAAAATGTTCAAAAGTAATATTTGATAACTGATATGTATAAGCATTTAAAGTATATAAATCACCATTTTTTTCTAATTTAAAATCTCTTCTTCCAATTAAATCAAGATAAGAACCATATTTTTTGCATAGATAAAGAAATTGCTCATTTCCTAATACTTTTATTAAATTAGAAATCACCTTATAATTTCCATTTTGAAGGCAAATATTCAAATTTTTATTCTTTAATATTTCAACTAATACTGAATTATTATAAATATCACCAAATGTAATACTATGTTCATAAAATAAATCGGTATAATGAATTTTTTCATCTTCACTAAAATTACTATTAGATAAATCAAGAAATAACTCTGGATGTTTTTCTACAAAAGATGAATTTTCTTCTAGAAAGCGATATTTTTTTCTTTGTTCTATTTTTTTTATCACATATTCTTCAATAGCAGCATCTATATCTTCTTTGGTACTACCCTTGAATTTAAAATCTCTCATATCTTCTAAAAAAGAACCATAATCAGTAAATAATTTTAGTGTAGCAATATTTCCAAATCTAGAGATATATCTCTTAATAAATATATTTTTTTCATTAAATAAATGTATATCAGTGCAATAAATAACCTTGCTTAAATCTTTATCTACTAAATAATTCACCCAGTCTTTATGTTTATTTAACAGACCAGGTTTTATTAATCCATGATAAAATTCTTCTTTTAATTCATCAGGAGCATCTTTATCAATAAAAATACTTGGATATTTTTCCCTAAATGGCCCTTCAATATTCTCATAACTAGGAAAACGTTGAAATCTACCATATGTACGCTGATCATTTAATGCCTCGGCTACATCATCTAAAAACTCTTGATATGTACCATTCTTTCTTATATAATTTTTTAATGTATCTAAAAATAGATAAACTCGATAGTTTTCTTCTTTAGATTTTATATAATCTATATAACCTAAGGTATCACTATTTTTAGTGTCTATATTAAAATTGCGCAAATAATCTAGATTACAATTTTCTAAAATATCCAATTGTGTTTGGTGAGGGTTAATAAAAAAAGCATCTTCCCCATATTTAAGAATTCCATCAAGAACTTGATCACTAGGTAGTATTTTAAAATTTAATGATTTCAAATCTGCAGGTATATCTAAATTACCATCATCATCATATTCCATATAATGTGGATTATCATATAACATTTTTTTTATTTCTTTTCTAAATGCATCTTTAAAAGAAATAGTTGCATCTATTTTTCTATCTTCATTGGTATTTGCATCATATACTAAATTATTAATGTATCTTATTGAAAACATAAATACATCAAAGTGATTTTGTAAAACATAACTTATATTTGCTTCACCAATAAAATCTATAAAACGCTCTATATCATCTCCATAATTTGATATAGATAGTAAAGAATCGTGTTCTCTAAGTATCCTTATTCCATCCCATAATTTAGCAGGAATTAAACTTAAATCACTATTTATTAATCTATTTTGCAGTTCTAGATATTTATCTTTAGTATTAGCGCTATCATCATATTCAACTCTTGCATTAAGATAAATATCATTCATTTTTCTTTTTATTTCTTCAAATTCCTTTACTGTTAATTTATCCATAAACAAAACCTCTTTATTTTTTCACACTCATTACTTCGTAATTATTAGCTACAAAAACATCAATATTTATATATATTTCTTTTGCTCTTTCAAGCTCTCTATAATATTCTATAACATCCGCATTATCTTTATCATTCTTAAGTTTATAATCTAACCCTCTATTCCACAAATAATCAACTTTATTTATAACATCAACTAATTCTTCAAAATTATCTTCACCTATATAAGAACTAAGAATATTTCTATCCGTATTAATTTTGGCATCAATAACAATACTACTATATTTATCAAGTAATGGTCTTAAAATGTTTTTAGTAACTAATCCTGTATTACGGTCATTACCCTGATTATTTGTATATCTTTCTTCTATCAAATAAATCCCATTTTTATGTAAATATTCTACTGCCTCAGATGTAAATATATCATTAATAGTTTCATTAAATCTTTCATATTTACGATATCTTTTATCATATTTATTATGTCCAGAAGAATTGTTACAGTCATCTATTAATTCAAACCCACACCCGTTAGGATTATCATCAACAATATGCCCATTTTCATGCATAAATGTTCTATCTAAAATTCCATAATCAAAAGGTCTTATAGTATAAAACATTAAAGAAAAATACCCATTTGAATTAGTTGCTCCTCCCATTGTAATACATACTCTTTTGTTTTTTATCTTATCAATTAAATAATTATCTAAATCTTGATTAGAATCAATTTTATTTATAATATTTAAAAAATCCAATCTTTTAGTATAATACTTTTTTTCACATTCAGAATAATTTTCTTTGCACATTTTTTTTATTCTATCTATTAAATCTTGTTTTGGTATTAAATTTCTTACCTCAGCACTTTTTAAAAAATTTAAATAATTAAAAACATCTTGCTCAGTATGAAAACATGATAAATTATCTTTTCCAATGTCAAAAACTGGAGGTTCTATATTAAAAATTTGCAAGTATTCTATTTGGTCTGAAGCTAAAACAGCCTTCATAAATAAACTATTTTCAGTAGAAGATAACTCCTCCATATATTCTTTATCAAAACTTTGAACTAAACTATTATAGTTTAATTTACTATTCCAAGAAATATCAAAGAATATTTTATATACTTCTTCCTTAGATAGTTTTTCTAATCTCTCCTTTAATTCTAGTGGTATAACTGATAATAACTCATTATATGTATAATCCATACCTTCTTTAAAAATTATATCTTTTCTATTATTATCTTCTTCAATAAATTTATAATACCTAAAAAAAGACTCCTTATATAATATAAATTCGCTTTTTAATTTATCATATATATCTTTATACCCCTTTATTTCTAACAATATAATAATATTTTCATCTTTTTCAAAAATAATTTCAAAGCGACCAAAATTTGCTTTTAATATTTCATTAAGATTATTTTCCCTACTTAACTCTTTTAAATTTAGACTTTTATATTTAGATACATCATATCCAATTTGTTCTAAAAAAGAAATAGAAAGTTTATACTTTTTATATGCTAACAAATTATTTATATATTCTTCTAATCCACGTATATCAATATAAGTAAGATATAGTGCATTATTTATTTTATGTTCAATTATATCATGATACTCACTACCATATACATGTGTATAAGCATCTATTACATACGGTTTTAATTTATCTAACTCTAGGTTTAATAAGTCCATATTTACCTCCAAAATAACTATACAAAATTACTTATTATCATATCAAATTGTTTCTCCAATGATGAAAAATTAGATGGATATTCTGCATGTCCTATATATTTTTTATTATCAATTACAAGATACCATGAATCTCCATCAATGTAACCTCTATTAATATATTCACATTTCCAATCATATGTAATTTTAATAATATTAACTATAAATTCAATAATCAATTCAATTTTTACCATCTTAGTTTTATTATTATATGTAACTTTACATATATCATCAACTTCAATACTAATCTCAAAATTATTTTTTTTAAAATATATCTTTTTTATATCTAACATAATCCTCCATTATTTTATCTTAATTTGATTTTCAATTTTTATAGCACTATCAAACAATTCCTTTGCATCACTATCAAGTTCTATAGTATCAAACTTGCTATTATTTATAATTTGTTTTAGAGCTAAAGATAATTGTTCTTCTACTATATTTGTAATATCTACCTTTTTACCATTTATTTCTACTTTATCATTAATAATGATATCATATAATTTAATTATATTATCATTAACACTATAAATAATTACAAAGTTTGCACTCTTTAATACTTTAGTATCGGAAATGTTACAATTATAAGTTTTAGAAATAGCTTTCATAGGAATACTATCTTCCTCAAAATATTCACTAATCTCCGAATAATCATACTTAAGTCTATCAAAACTTATAATATTTAAAAGTTCTTTACTATCTAGTGAGTATTCATCAAGTATCTTATATTCATCATTGAAAACAGCTAAATTCCTACCACCGTGAATAACACTGTTATCTACACTTTCTAAAACATATTGTTCTTTAGAATCATTAGTATATGGTCCGTAAGTTAACTTTACTGGGCCTTTATAATCTAGCGGATGTACAATATTTGTATCTTTTTTTGCATTATCTCTAATGACGTCTGCTATATCATTATAACCTAAACCAACTGTTACTTTATTCAATATAAACTTGCTATACTCATCTTCTGTAATAACTTTATTATCTAATAATTCTTTATATTTTTCTTTATCTTTTTCAATTATTTCTAATGCAGCTTGTTTATATATATCATAAACCTTTTTAGCTATATATTCACCTTCATACCTTTCAAACACTTTATCAGGTATTTCAATATTATCAAAACAAATAGTATTTTTATTTCTCCAAACCCAACTTTGAGCTATAATATTTCCTTCAAAATCTTTAACAACAAATACCCTTCCATCAGTGCTAGTCATAGAATGTTGCATACACCATTCCGCTTGATCACCCAACTCTTGACAACAATCAGTAAGAGTTCCAATTGCAAGGGCTAGTGGATCATCTAGTCTTAACATTTCATAGTAAAATTCATCAGTTTTACTCTCAATTCTAGGAATACTACTATAAACTCTTTGTTTTCCATAATTGTATATATTCTGTAGTACCGAAAATTCTTCTTGTTCATATCCAGCAATAGATGAAATTCTTGCAACATTATCATTAACAGTATCTAATTCAGAATATTTTATTGTTGATACATAATTTAATGCCATATCTAATGTTAGTTTACGATTACTATTTATTGCACATATATTTTTAAAATTTCTTTGGATACTTGCAATATTTTTAGAATACTTATCATTACTTAAAATAGTACTCAGGTTATTAAATAAAAATTCTCTAAATTTTGGATCATATTGCAATTTAAATCTACCAAATAACGAGTGTGCTTTAAATCCTGTTAATACTGGATAATTAATCGCAACTGTTAAACAAATATTTAGTGTGCTAAACACATCTTTATTAACATTTTTTTCTATTGTAAGTTCATATTCGCTATCATTTTTCTTAGTATATATTTTATCAATTAATTTATCACCTTTGATTCCTAAAGCATTTCTAACTTCTCTAAAAATATAACTATTATCTTCTTTTTCTTTTAATAATTCATAAGTTTCTTTAGAAATAGTTTTAGGTGATGTGGTAAGTAATTCATATAGTTGATTATATCCTTTTGAATCATTGTCAAAAATTCCAAACGCATATGCAAGCTTTAAAAGTGCATCAACAGTCTCATCAGAATACGAAAACTCTTTAATACTCATAAGCTTACTCCATTTACGCCCATTTGCTAAAAACTTATCAGCCTCAGAAATATCAAATGCTTGCATTACTACATTATTTGGAATAAACCTTCCACCTGTTTTATCATACCATCTTTTTACCAAGTCAACACTTTCTTTAGAATGTAACATCTTATTAATAATATCAGGATATCTGAATCCAAGTTTTAAACCATCATTTTCACCTAATATATTAAAATAATGAGTTATAATATCTTTGTCATATTGTCTATTTCGTAAAAAAACTTGTGATATTCTTTTATCCTTTAAATAAGGCAACCACTCAGGATGAATACTAATGGTATTAAAATTTATATCATTAGATAAATTTGGATAATAACTATAATGTAAAATATCGGGCGCATTTTCATCTAGAAATAATTCTGGATGATTTTTCTTCAAAAATTCCGGTGCATCATGACGATAATAGTTACCACCTAAATAACAATATTTAACAATTGCATCCTCAATAGCTGTACAATAATACTCTAAAGGTTCTCCTTTTTCTAGTGAATTTTTTGAATCAAAGAATGCATCAGATAAATATTCTTGTGCATTTTCTAAATATGGGCCATACTTATAAAGAGCTTTTAAATAAGTTTCATTACCCAAATAACTTATTAAATTGTAATAAATATCATAATCGCTATAATAAAAATTATTATCTGAAGAACTTGTATTATAATTATTTCTTGAATCCATTATTAATTGTAAATTTTTATTTTTTAATATATCTATTAAAATAGGATATTGTTGAATAAATGTAGAATCTATACAGTAATCATAAAATTCATCTTCAATATTCTTTACAGTACTTTTTTTATATTTACTATTTAATAATTCTATATCTTCTTCTGTTAAAAAGATTTGGGGATATTTATTATAGAATTCGGGAACATCTTTTAAATCTTTATAAACTATATATCCATCTTTTCTATAATCAATGATTCTAATATAAATATACTCTACTATTTTATTATCAATTTCTTCTTTAGACATATTCTCATTTAAACTAAAAAGACAACTAAAACCAATTCTTTTAAATACAAAACCATATTTAGTAAATATTTCAAGCAATGCCGGATTACCAAATCTATTAGAATAGTATTCTAAAAAATTTTCTTCTGTACTAATAATGTCATTTTCCATTAAAAATTCAAAATTACCTTTTATAACACACTTTAAATTCTTATCATATAAATATTTAATATAATTTTTATATTCATATATTATTTTGCTATTTATATTACAATAATAAAATGTTGTTTTTAATTCATCTGGTGCATTCTTATCCATAAATATACTAGGATATCTTTCTCTAAATGGCCCTTCTACCTTATCTAAATTCCCTAAATATATATTTCCATGATACATAAGTTGTTCAATCCATTCAACAACTGAATTACAAAAATCATTATAATTTATCATATTTGCATTTAATTTTTCTTTACGATTTGTTAAAACAACATAAACTTGTTTTAGAATGTCACGAGGAGAATCTAATGATAATATGCC
Source organism: uncultured Caryophanales bacterium (assembly GCA_946414975.1). The sequence continues at coordinate 9,249 of CAMKQS010000045.1, forward strand.
TGTTTCGTTACATAATTTTTCTAAATTATTTATATTAAAAGTATCTAAAACTTTATGTTGCTCATCATCTAAAACTAAGTCATACCTAGAATGATGAAAAAAATCATTAATTGTATTATATGAACTTATTATATTGATATTCATAGAATTAAAATTACTATGAAGTATATATTTTTTCTTACCATTAATATCCATATAACTTTCTATAAGATATTGATGTTTATAAATATAATTTTTTATTACTTTTAAAAACCATCTTTCAAAACTATCGTTATTTAAATTAGTAGGAATATCTTTGCAATAATCTTTAAAAAAATAAATACTAGCATCATTAAAATATTCAAATACATCATGATGATATTTTAAAATTAATCTAAGTGGTTCATATCCTACTTGATTAGCAAAGTTTATTACATTCTTATTAAACCTAGAGATAAAATAAACAAATGGAGCACCTTTAAATAGGTCAATATACTCAAGAAAATCATCGTAATTAACACTTTTTGAATACCAATCATTTCTTAAAAAATCCGGCATATTAACATTTCTTAAGTATATCTCTTCATGATTTTCTTTATATTTCTCTGGAGCATTATTTATAAGAATCCAATCAGGATCATATGGTGTCTTCTTTAGTATAGATTTAGTTAAAATATTATCTAAATATTTAGCAACACTATTAACGCTAATAACTTCAAGTACTTTCATAAATGTACTATCAAAATCTTGTAAATTGTTGCCTACCTTATATTCATATAATACTTTAAAAATACTTTCAGCATATTCATAATCATCATGATAGTATTCATATAACTCTAGTGCTCTAGTAAACCCTAAACAGTTTATAAATTCAATGTAATGTATATCATTATTTAAATGTTTAACAATGTTTTTGTCTCTTAATTCTTTTAATTGCTCAAAATCTAAACTGACTAAATCATCAAAAGTTAATAAAGCACCATCGTATTTATCTTTAATAGATTTAGAAAATCTATTTGATAAAAATATATCAGAATTATCTAAATAAACTTGCCTATCAAATGTCATTTCAAATGTTTTTCCTTCAATTGATTTTAGATTAATAATTTTACAGTTTCTAAAATCAGCATATCCATTAATATCCATATAATTAAAATTAATTGTAGCATTAGTTTTTGAAAAATCAGCAATATGATTTTCATCACTTACAATTGTTAAGCCTTGCCATTTGTTTGGAAAAATACGTCCTAAATCATAAGATAATAAATTATTTAAAGTTTTATAGTATTCATCTAATACATCATTACCATCATTTATTTTATTTACAAGATTAATTAGTTTTTCCTTATACTCTAAAAAAGTATCCTGATTCATTACCCCGTTCATTGCTTCATCCCCTCATTTAACACTTATATTTTATCATGTTTTTTATTATTATTCTATTATTTATAAAAAAAGATATGTTAAAACATATCCTAATTTTATAACACTAACACATTAATTAATACTTAATATATTTTCTGTTTATTCAAAACTTGCTTCTAAAATCATATCTTGAGTAATTGGCTTTGATAAGTCATATAACTTACCATCCAATGTCCATCCCGCAAATGTTTTTCCTTTAGATTTTGGATTACTAATAACACTTACTCTACTACCATTATTAACTTCTATTTCATCCAATACTTTAACGTTCTTAAATAATACAATATATTTTTTATTTTTATAATTTTTTACTCTATATTCATTATACAAATTAATTTTATTTTCTATTGCTTTTTTCTCTGATTTATATAATTTATCTAAATAAGTAAGATTTGTATAAACATATTCAACATAAGCATATCCGTTTTCAATAAGTAATTCTTGAAGAAGATTATCATCTACATATACCCATACTAAATGTCTTTTATATTTATCAGTTTTCATACTAGTCTTTTCATAACTAACATAAATATTTTTTGCACTTTTTAATTTTTTACAAGTATAATTACTAGCATCTTTTCCATATCTTTCTACAACTGGATTTACCTCAGGTGTGTTAATTCCAAGAAATCTATAAGTATAAACATTACCGTTTTCTTTAAATTGTACAGTATCACCATCAATACAGTTTACAAGTTCTACTTTTATTTTTTTTGTTGTTTTACTATCATTACTAATAACATTATTAGCACTCTTCAAATACTTATTAAAATCAATATGATAAACACCTGATACTACAGCAATAAATAATACAAGTAAAAAACCAAAAATTATTTTAAATGAATTTGAAAATTTCATTTTTTCTTATTCTGATAACAATAAATTGCATTTTTTATAAGCATAGTAACAGTCATTGGACCTACACCGCCTGGAGTTTTAGTTATTAATGATACTTTGTCAATTACGTTATCAAAATCTACATCTCCACTTATTTTTCCTGTATCATAATTAACTCCAACATCAATAACAACCGCACCATCTTTAACCATATCTTTAGTAATAATATTATTTACACCTGTTGCACTTACTAAAATATCGGCATCACGTGTATATTTTTCTAAATCTAATGTTTTAGAATGACAAACTGTTACTGTTGCATTTTCATTTAAGAATAGTTGGATTAGTGGCTTACAAGTTAGTTTTCCTCTACCTACTAATACTACATGTTTTGATTCTATCTCTACATTACTTCTTTTTAACATTTCTATTACTGCCATTGCAGTACAAGGGACTAAAGTCTTCCTGCCACTTATTAATCTTCCTGCATTTATATCTGTAAGCCCATCAATATCTTTACTATTAATTATTGTATTAATTAATCTTTTTTCATTATACCCATCAGGGAGTGGTAATTGTACAATAATTCCATTAACATATTCATCATTATTTAACTCTTTTATTTTATTAATAACAGTTAATTCTGATGTGCCTAACTCATACTTAAAATGTCTAAAATATATACCTACTTCATCACAAGCCTTTTCTTTTGCTTTAATATACGAATTGCTAGCATCATTATCCCCAATTTGAATAACTGCAATAGATGGTTTAATCATTTCAAATTTTATACTTTGTTTTAATTCAGCTCTAA
>CAMKQS010000046.1 GCA_946414975.1 uncultured Caryophanales bacterium
CAAATCCCCAATCCCCAATTAAATTATTATAATTTATATTATTTATTAAAAAATATTTATAAATTAATTAAATATTTTTTAATTAATTAATAATAATTAATATTAATTATTAAAATTTATTAATTAATAATTCAAAAAAAAAATAATTATTATTATAATTTAATACTAGTTTATATTATCATTGAGAACAACAATAATAAATTAATAAAGTTAATATAATAATAAATTAATAATAATAGTTAAATCTATTGGTTTAATCACATCTTTCTCTGCAAATAAAGTCATAGCAAAGAGATTTACCATCTCCACAAGCAATACCAACCATACAATCAGATTCTTTTTCAACACAAACATTATTATTACAAAGATGTGGATAATTAATAGGACATTCTCTAACTGGTCCGCAGAATATTTCATTTTCAACACAAGTACCATCATAACAGACTACATCATTAGGATTAGCACAAGTAATAGTTGATGAGCATTGATAAGCATAATTTTTAACTTGTTGATCAACACATCTAGTTTTTCCTACAGGTAACATTTCAGATACTGGACATAATTTATAATCATCTCTACAAGTTAAATCACAACAAAGTACTTTTCCATATGGACAAACTATTTGTGTAGGTTGAACATAATTCTTATCTCTACAAATACCATCAGCGAAGTAACCCCAATTAGCTTGAAGAGATTGACATCTTCTTCTAATATATAATGGACACATATCTTCCCTTCTTTCATATGGAACACAATATTTCATATAACTACATTTATAAAATCCATATGGGCAATCACAATCAGTTTGAGATTTGACACAAGTATCAGTACCATTAACTTTACATTTAAATGGAGTTGAATGATCACATCCATTTGGTGGTACTATACATGAGTAATAATCAGCTGCACATTCATTATTAGGACATAATACTGGAGTAGATCCTTTACATGTTTTACGTTCATATTCTTTGACAACTTCATCACCATATTTAATAGTTTCATCAACCCAAAGTCTAATAACATATTTTCCAGGAGTATCAGGAATAAATGATACATTATATCTTCCATTATCTAAATCTTTTATTTCTAAATAACTTAATGGAATATTTTCATTAGAAATGACAAGATTACCAACTCCCCTGAATTTTTCTCCTCCTTTAGTTATTTTATTGTGATATACATCATAACATTGGAATGAGAAAGTAACTGGTTTTTGAGTTACATAGCCAGTTAATGTAGTTAAATCAAAGTCATCATTATTATCAGCTCTGCATGGACCAGTTACAAATGTTAATTTTGGTAAATCTTCATTTACATTTACTTTCATAACTTCTTTTCCTTTGTAGTATAAGTGTAATTGATAAGTTCCAGCTTTTCTATTACTAATATCAAAGAATAATTGACCAGTACTTTTTTCATTTTTATCTTTAGTTATATTTGGTACTGTATTATCAGGAATTAATGTTAAAGCAATATCTGTATTCTCAACTAATGGCTTACCTACAATATTTCCGAATTTATCTGTACCATTAACTTTAAAAGTAACAGTTTCTGAAACTGGAATATGTTCATTATCGAAGTATAAGAATAAGTAGAATAAAGTGTAATCTAATGGATAACAAGTTTGGTTATATTTGGCAATTTGTTGTTCTGCTCCATAAACTTTAATTATATAATGACCAGAATATTTATATATATCTTCATCAGTAGTAATTATTTGATATTCATTATTGCATTCAAGATCTTTATTATCTGTTCTTCTAACTTTATATTTTTTAGTGAATGTTGGAGATATTGGTGAATCTGATGGTCCATCAACAACAATTTCAAATGTTTCACTAAAATCTTTTTCATCCATACATTCTCCTTTTTTATCAAAAGTATATAACCACATATCTAATATTTCTCCAGCATTAATTTTTTCTTTATTTTTAGATACAATAATAGTTTTAGTATAATCAATTTCTGAAGTAACAAAGACATCAATATTTTCAGGGAAACAATATACATTATTTTCTTTATCATCATAAATTACATTCATACTCATATTTTTAGGTGGATATTTTGGTTTAACAAGAATTTCATAAGTCTTTCCATCAGGCATTAATTTAAATGATATAACTGGTAAAAGTTCACCATTATTATAAAGAGTTAAATATGGTACATCAACACAATCATTTCTGTCTTCGAATAAGTTATTGAATTTATCAGCCAAAGTGAAAGAAATATTCATAGTACTTTCTGCTGGTACTTTTCCTGATGGTTTTGAGAAGAATACAGTATATCTTTTATCTGGAACTTTATCTGGATATACAGTATAATAAGCTGGTCCTGCATTTCCTTTTTCATTATTTGCTTTAATTAAATCAGTTAAGAGAACATCCATTGTATAATATCCTTTTTTTTCAGAATATATAGTAATAGTATAAGTACCATATTCATTAGAAGTTTTTTCAACAGAAGATTTGAATGATTTATCTTCTTTGTCAATTTTAATAGTAATATCTTTTTCAAGATCAATATCATCATTATATAATAAGCCTTTTTTAGTTCTTAATTCAAGAGTGAAATGTTCATAATTTCCTGCAACAAAAGATGTATTTTTGGGTTTCAATACACATTTTTCAAGATCATATGGACCATTTCCATGACCATTGTCGTCTTTAGAAATTATAATATTATATTTGAATGATGTCTCTCCTAAAACAGTTTTAACAGTATAAGTAAAATCATAAGTTCCACTGACTAAATGTTGATAAATATGAACATATGTTTCATTTCTGTTAAAATCTAAATCAAAGTTTGAAATTCTTCTAGTAACATCAAATTTAATTTCACTCATATCATTTCCTGACATGGTAGGATTAATAACATTAGCATCTGAAGGAATTTCAGAAATAAAGTTATTATATGAATCATATAAAGATACATTTAATATTAATATGTCATTTGTGTCTACAGTAAAGCTATCTCCATTCTTATATTGAGTGAAAACGCTTTTAGAAACTTCACGGCTTAAAACTGAATTTTTTGGGTCTGGATCACCTGGAATAACATCAATAATAACTTTAGAAGTATCAACCTTTTCTTTTTTGTCATAAACTACTTCAACTTTAATTTTTCCTACAATGGTAACAGCAGTTTCTGAAGTAAATATGACATTTTGAAGAATTTCATTATTGTCTCCTTTAGAGGAATGTTTTTCATTACTTGCATCAATAAATGTAGAAGTGAATTTTGAAAGATAATCATTAATTTTAAGTTTATTTCCATATTTATCAAAAGCATCAATAGTAATAGCTGGTTTTGTTCCTGCTTTTATTGGAGTTTCTTTTTCTTTAACAATTGTCTTAGATAAATCAATAACACCAGCAATAATATTAAATGTTGTTTCATATTCTAAATATAATCCTTTTGAACCAGATTTATCAGTATAAATAACATATTCTCCAGCAACATGACAAGGAACGTTGTATTTTCTATATCCTGTAGTTTCATCAGATTGAGATGTTGCATCGTTTATTTCTCTAGCTTCTAATTTATAATTTATTTTAATCTCAACAACTTCTTGTTTTGTTTCAGCTAAATTATTGTATTGATCATATGAAGCAACTTCAAATTGATAATCTTTATCAGTAGTTCCATCAATTAAAATCTTACTATTTTGTTTTTCTTTATAATATTTTTCTAAAATTCTTGTTACAACTACTTCATCAGGTGATACTTCTTGTTCAGGATTTAAGTTTTTGATTAATTCATTGTTGACATATATTTTTAATTGACACTTTTCTAATTTTGGATAAGTATTTGATTTTTGAGTTGTCACTTCAATATAGTAAACACCTCTAGTACCTGCATTTGATTGTGTGAAGCTAAATGTCTTATCAGACTCATCACATGACTTAATATTAAATTTAACATCATTGTCCCAAGAATTTCTTCTAATATTATCTTTTGTCCTCATTTCAATTATCATGTAACCTTTTTTTCCTGCAATATATTTCAAATTTTGTTCATTAATATGAGTGTGCTGAATATCAGCTGGTTCATTTGAACCACCTTTACCATCCCCTTCAATTGTAATATTATATTTTATTGTTTGTTTTTCATATGTGAATACTAAATCATAAAATCCTCCTACTAAAGTTTCCCATGTAACTCCACTATTTATAGTATCATTAACAATAAATTCTGCATATTCTTGGTTAGATTGACCTTCATTATTTAATTTCAAATTATAAACAGTTGATGAATTTTGAGATTTGAAGTGTGCAGTGTATTTATTTAATGTTTCTGTTGGAATTGTATCAACATCATTATCATATTTGTCTCTTGGATATAATCTATATACTGGTTGTTCTTTTGTATTTTTTTCTACAATACCATTTTTCAATAATTCATAATCTTTTTTAGTAGATTCATATCTCATAACTTTAGTATGGTCGAAATCAATATCTCTACTCTTAATATTAATTCTACATGAATGACAGGATATTTCCTTAGTGCCAATATATCCATGAACAACAGTAATACCACTAATATAGAATGTTCCAGGATATGATAATACATTAAGACCTTCTCTGACTTCAATACCATATTTTTCACTTACAACCTTTAATTCTGTTTCTTTTTCGTTGTTATGTTTAACTTGATAAGGAGAAGTTTCTTTATATTCATTAGCATCAATATAATTATTATATTTATCATAACAATAAATATAAACTTTGGCTTCTTCACCTACAAACCTGTCTCTATGACTTACTTCTATATAACTATTATCTTCATTTGCAATTCCATGAGTGAAAGTTATATTATAAAATTCTAATGGGAAATATTTACCAACTACAACGTGAGTATAAGCATATGTGGAGGTTATTGTTATAATTACGTCTCCATTAGCTTGTGCAACAGGTTCTGCTTTATATGTATGACCCTTTGCTGTTGTATAAGGAGCAATTTTGATATTAAGTTTTGAAATTTCAGAATTAACATTAGTAATTAAGTTATCATATTGATCATATAATTTATTAATCATTTGGAATTTATCTTCAACTGACACTGTACCTAATTCAACCTTAGTAATTTCTTCTCCATTCATTTTGAACAATTTAGATTTAGAAACTTCATCTGGAACTACTTTTATAGTTACTTGTTTAGGAACTTCTTTTTCCTCTACTAAAACTTTAACTTTGAAACCATTACTTGATTTAGTGCAATTAAATTTAATATTATATTGACCAGGCTTTTCATCTTGTGATAAAGAATAAACACAATTTTTGACTTCATCTGGGAAATTAACTTTAATATTATCTTCAGGTTTTTCATACCAATAATTTTTACGTTTATCTTCAGCTGTTCTTAATTCTAATGAAACAGTTTTTTCTTTTCCTGCTGTCAAAGTGAGCTCATTAGGGTTAATATATGTTTTTTGGGAATCAACTTCACCTGAACTTCCATCAGTATATCCCCCAGTCAATTGAATTTTATAAGTAATTTCCTTTTTAGTAGTAGTTTCAGCGACAATTAATTGATATTTGTCCCCATTTGGTAAATATGTCCATTTTCTTTCATTTTCATTACTATTCTCTAATTTACAAACTGTTGATAATTTAGTTATTTCATTATTTGTAACACATAATTTAACATCAGTAACCACAATTTCAGTTGTTACTGTTAATTTGGCTATTTCATTTTTGTCTATTATTTGATTTGAATATTTATCATAGAAATGAATTTCAAAATTAGGAGTAATAGTAACAGGGAGTGAGTTAAGTTCAGTTCTTGATAATTCTTTTTCTTCATTTTTGTTATATACTTTAGTTTTATCAAAATCTAATTTATCAGGAGTTATATCAAGTTGGCATTTTTTGCAAGCAACATCTTTATCATCATAGTCAACTATAAATTCAATTTTTCCAGATTTTTCTATAACAACTTGACAGAAGAAATGATCATTATTGAAACTTTGTACATTACATGATTTAGTAACTTCTACCTTATATTCCTTGTTAACTTCATAGTTAACATCAAATTTAGATAAATCTGAAGTAGTTACGTTGGTAACAATATTATCATATATATCTCTTGGATAAATATCCATTTTGCTAGTATCTCCTGCTTTAACACCTTCAGTTTTTTCAAGTTGGGCATATGAATGTTCAGCATTAACAGGTCCACTCCATAACTTATATTTAATTGTATTTGAGAAATAGCTTGAAGTAATTTCAATGGTAGTTACTTTTTTTGAACTGTATTGGACATTTAAGTATTTTCCTTCAGAAACATAAGAATTAGAAGTTAACTCATATTTATCAGTTGATATTCCTTTTGTTAATTTTTCTAATTTTTCTTGGGTGAATTCTTTTTTATCAAAAATTTCAGAATATATATTATCATATGCATCTTTAGGAATAAATTTAACAATAGATGGATTTACAACAGTACCATCAACAGCTCCTCCATAGTATACTAATTTTTTAAGTTCGGCATTTTTTATATCTAATGTAACTTTTTGAGTAATAGCGCCTTTACCATATGAGAATGATAATACATTTAAATAAGAAGCACGATTTGATTCATATTGAGTTACTATTATTTTTATTTGTCCATCTTTTTCTCCGAATTGTTTATCAATTTTAAGTTTAGTTTCATCTAAACCATATGAATTAGTAACAATTAATGAAGAAAGACTAACTTGATAATTCCATCTTAGATTATCTCTTGCTCTAAATTCAATATCTATTTCTTTTGATTCTCCTGCAATTGCCTCGATATAAATTGGTGTAATATAAGTTTTAGTTAAATCATAATTTGCATTAGGAGATACATCTTTATCTCCTAAGAATAAAAGTGGATATTTAATTTCAACTTTATTATAAACAATTATTAAATAATATTCTCCTCCAGGTAATTTATTAAATTCTGGATTACCTTCTTTATAAGCAAATAGGAAGTATGAATCTTCTTTTCTAACATCTAATTCCCATTTGTCTTCTTCACCAAATGTCATATGACATGTTACAGTCACTGAATGGTCATAAAGTGTAATCTTTTCTTCTTTATCAGTATATAAATAAAATTTATAAATTGGTTTTTCTTTTTTATTATCAATATTAGCTTGAGAAGTGGTAGACATTAAAATTTCATTTTTATTGCCAATATCATAGAATAATTTACTCTTTTCTGTGCTTATTTCTTGGTATGAAACAGTAACTTCTGTTTTTTTTTCTATTTGTTGGTTATTATAAGTAACAGATAATTCATATTTTCCAATTTCACTATAGGTATAAGTGTATGTTATAGTTGTTTTGGTTATTTTTGATTCATATTTAGTTTCAGTTGTTTGTTTAGTAACTACAATTGTGTTTTTAATTTCTTTTTCTAATCTTCCTTCTTGAGTTCCTACATTAACTTCATATTTATCTCTTAAAGTTACAACAACTGTTGAGGATTCTTTTATTATATAGTTAGTTTTATCTATAGTATAGAATGATTTAGTAACATCTACTGCTCCTGGAACTCTTGTATATATAAATGAATATTTTCTATTACTTTCTACAATAAGAATATGCCAAACATGTTTAGTAATAGCTTGCTTTATATTATCATAGAATAAATATTCATTTTTCTTTTCATCATAAGTAAGTTTATAATAATTTTCATTTGGTCCAAATTTATCTGAAGTAATAGTTATTTCATTTTTGCCAATAATTGAATGAGTAATATCGTTCTTATTTTTATCTAAAACTTTGAAAGAGAATGAAATTTCATCATCATTTGAAGGATTTATTTTCCAAGTATATTTATCAGAAGAAACTGTGAATAAATCAGTATTTACAACTTCTAAATAATAGGCTTTACCACTATTTACAACTAGTGTTACTTTTTGAGTGATTTTTTTTCCTTCTACAGTAACAGAGAAGCCATTATTTTCATTTTCTTTGCTACAAGTGACTTTAATAACATATCTTCCTGGTAAATCACCTTTTTCAACTTTATATGAGCAATAATCACTATCTTCATCAAATGTAACTTTTATTTTTTCTGAAGGATTTGGGAACCAGTAGTTTTTACGAATTTCTTTGGCTGTCCTGATTTCCATAGTAGTTGAACCTTCTTCTCCAGCTACAACTTGAATTTTTGTTGGATTAAAAATAGTTTTGGTATAATCAGCAGCTTCAGATGAACCTTCAGCTCCTCCAACTATTTTTATTTTATATGTGAAACTATTTTCTATAACTTCTTTTTGTTGAATGGTTAATGAATAAGAATCACCATTTGTAATATATTGCCACTTATTAATATTATCATCTCCATTTGAAGTAGGGCATAATGTAATAAGTTTTTTATTTCCTGAATTGCTTACACAGAATTTAATATCAGTACCTTCAAATTTAGTAATTAAATTTAATTTTTCAATTGATGATGCTTCTAAAACATTTTTATATTGATCATAGAATGTTACTTGGAAAATTGGTTCTTTTTTAGCCTGTACCTCATTAATTTTTTCTACATCTAAGTAATATTCTGTATTTTTGTAATAAGTTTTTGTATTTTTCCATTCAAATTCACTGAAAATAACTGAGAATACACAATTTTTACATTCAATTTCAGTTTTAGTATATTCAACATGGAATGCAATATTACCAATATATGAAATTGGAGTACTACATTCAATACTATTATAAACAGTTTCAGTTTCAGCTCCAGTTTTTTTTCCTGCTGAATTTCCATTTATAATAACATCAATTTCACTAGAATGACCTTCTACTAATTTACAGTTAGTTACACTTTCATTTGAATTTTCTTCAACTTTTTGATAATATGTAGTGAATTTTTTCATATCTGCTTCACTTAAATCATCAATATCATTCATATATTTATCTCTTGGATATATTAATATTTTGTAATCACCTGAGGAACCTTTTTCTCTTGTTGCCATTTCAGCATATGTATTTTCAAAATCAATTGGTCCTGATTTAATTCTATAACTGTAAGTTTCTTCAAAATATTGAGAAGTAACTTTAACATTTGTTGAAATAGTTGTTTTATATTGAACAATTAAATATTTTCCATCTGAAACATAATTATTAACAGTTAAAGATACACCTTCTAATGATTTTCCAACAGTTAAAGAATTCAAATATTCTTGGGTAACTGAAGAATCAAAGAAATCAGTAACTAAATTACCTTTATTATCAATTGGCATGAATTTTATTGTTGGTGGATTTGTGACATCTCCATCAGATGGTTTTTCCACTATTTTCAATTTGGAGAATTCACCAGATTTAACTTTTAATGATATTTTTGTTTTAAATGTATATTCTTCAAGAAGTTTAATTGTGATGGTATTTTCTCCTTTATCAGTTATAACATTTTGAGTAATTGTAAGAATAATATTACCTTTATTATTATAGTTAATTTCAAAGTTATAATCAATTCCTTTTCCTTTTTCTAATCCATATGAATTTTCAAGTCTGAATTTCCATAAAATATCATATGCATAATTATTCCATCTTAATCCATCACTTCCTCTTAATTGAATGTTAATTACTGTTTTTTCTCCTGCAACAGCAACTGCATTAGCTGGTTCAATATAAGTTTGTTCTAAATCATAATTTTCATCTAAAGAATAATTCTCACCATCTCCTAATAATTGTAATGTCCAAGATAAGGTTTGCTTTCCTGAAGTTAAAGTAAGAGTAAATTCTCCATTTAAACTCCTAAATAAATTATAATATTCTTGTTTAAAAGTGAATTGAATAATTTCTGTACTTTTTTCAACTTTAAATTCAATATTTACTTTACCTTCTTTTCCGGTTAAAACTAATGTAAATTCTGAGTCAGAAGTATATGTAGTTTTTTCTCCACTTTCAGTATATAGAATTAAATTAAATCTAGGATTTTGATATGAATTTTGAATAGTTATTTGTTTTCCTACATCCATTTCGACGGTATTATCTAAAATTATTTGGAAAATACTTTTGGCTAAAGAAAATTGAGGTGCTGAAATAGTTATACTGCTACTACTGGTACTACAATGAATTTCTTCATTTTTATAATAGGCTATAATTTTGATTGCTCCTGCAACTTTAACATTTGATTCATATCTAATAGCATAATTGCTTGTTGTTTGTTTATAATTGAAAGAAAATAATTCTTTATTTTCTGAATTAAAAGCTTTTACAACCACATTTCCTCTTAATTCATCTAATTTTCCACTAGTAAGACCCATAAAAGCATTATTTCCATCTTTTAAGAAAACATCAACATAGACATAGCTATTTATTTTATATTCTCCTGAAATTATAGTGAAATAAGAATTTTCTACTGATATTTGTTGTTTTATTCTTGATTGATCATAAGTGATATAATATTTAACTTGTTTATTTCCTTCTTTGAAATAAAATACCCAAGTGTATGTTTTACTTTGATACTTAAATTTATCTTTGAATGTGTAATATCCTGAATTGTAGGTAATACTATAATAATTTTTATCGGTATAAGTCTTTCCATCTACAATATAAGAAATTTGGGCATTTTTATCGAAATAATCTCCTCTTGAAATAATTCCATTTCCTTCATCTTTTAATTGAAAGTCGAAGCCAAGATTACCATCAGTAAAATCTCCAGTATATTCAAACCAATATTCATTTCCACTCGTTTTTGTTTGTTTAAAATATTGACTATATTTGAAAGACATAGAATATGCATATACTTGTTCTGAAACAATAGTTTTTGTTACAACAGTTTTTTCTCCATATTTAACAGTGAATCCACCAGAATATTCTGTAGTAGAAGAAGCATAAACTTCATAAATACCTTTAATTGAAATAGTAGCAATTCTAAATTTAACATCACCAGTAGCAGTTAATGTTATCTTAATTTTATCTGTTCCAATATTATAATTATATAAATAATTATCAGTTGTTTTTAAAATAATAGTACCTATTTTCATTTCTTTTCCATCTGCTTTAATTTGAATATTATTATCTATGTTTACTTCCATTTTTTTAGCATCAAATTCATGGAAGCAAGTAGTATAGGTGGAAATTTGTAAGGTTTGTGTGTTATATCTAAATGTAACAATTTTTACATCTGTTCCAAATGTTATTTTTAAAGTATAATCAAAAGATGATCTCTTCATATATTTATCTGATTCTTTTCCTTCTACATTAAAAATACCAATATATTCTTTACCACCTTCTTTATATATTTTTGCTACATATTTTCCTACATCATAATTTTGATCATGATTACTATAAAAATCTACTTTTATTTTAGTAACATCAAAATCAGAAGGATAAGATTTGTATGTTGACATTAAAATACCACTACTATCTGCCAAATCTAAAGAAGTAATTTTTCCAGAATTATCATTTCTATATTCAATTACTGCATTTTCAATAGAAATCCATTTTTTTGAATAATAATTATATATTAATGATTTGCTTAAACTAGAGGCTTGTCCTGCAACAGTGACTGAACTAATTTCGCCTTTTAATTGTATCTTTTTATTTGTTCCTATTTGTGTTAAATATCCATAAAATTGGAATACTCCATTGTCAGGAATAGTAAATGCACATTGATAGAATGTTGTTTTATCTGAATATGAATTGGAATAAGTTTTTGAGGTTGGAGATGTTTTTTTAGTTTCACATGAGAAATCATATTCATTTATTTCTTTAAATCTTTTGATATTAATTTCATTTCCTCTTCCATCTTTGAAATAACAGTTATAATTAACTTTGGCACCTGCTTTTAAAGAAGGATTAGAATTATATCCATCTAAAGTACAATAAGATAAAGAAGTACTGATACCACCAACAATTACAGTAAATTTAATGCTTTCTTTCATATAAGTGTATTGGAATAACTGATAAGTCCCAGTTTTAGTAATTTTAATAATTAATTGATAATGTTCTTCATATTTTCTCATTGAAAGTGATGGTGAATTTCCATTACAAACAAATCCAACTTTAGATAATATATTAGCAGAATTAGTACCTAAATCAACCGCATTTCCAGCACCATCAGTTATACTGAAATCAAGGACTATTTCCATGCTTTCACCTTTTAAAGCAAAATCTCCATTATCAGTACCAAATTGTAAAATTCTTACTCCATTTTCTACTTTTGAAGTTTTAGATGAAGAATCAATAATACCATCATGTCCTATTAAAGTAATT
>CAMKQS010000047.1 GCA_946414975.1 uncultured Caryophanales bacterium
CGTAAATTTGGTATGATACTTAATCTAATATCTCAAAGACCTGTGGAAATATCAGAAACAGTTATATCACAGTGTATTGACTTTTTGATATTTAAAATGACACACCCAAGAGATTTAGATTATATAAAAAAGATGTTACCTAATATGAGTGAAGAGATTATGGAAAAACAGAAAAGTTTACAACCAGGAACATGCGTTGCCTTTGGTAAAGCATTTAAAATTCCAATGATTGTAAAAATGCCACTTCCTAATCCTGAACCATATAGTAGTAACGCAAATATTATCGCAACCTGGAAAGCTTAGGCTTTCTTTTTTTATATTTTTAAATAACAATATATCGGTTAGTCTATAAAAAGCTATACATTTAATAAATTTTATGATATAATTTATTTGTTGCAAGAAAAAAGAGTGGGGATTCCCACTCTTTAAAGTAATATGGAGGTAATATGAAGGTAGAGGATGTTGTAACAAATTTAATCAAGGATGTAATTGAAGAAAATAATTATATACTAGATTCAGTGGAATATGTATTTGAAGATGGTAATAATTTTTTAAGAGTAGTTATTGATAAGAATGGGATTATTGATATAGATGATTGTGTTGTTGTTAGTAAGTTAATTAATCCTATATTGGATGATAATGATCCAATAAGTGATAATTATATACTTGATGTTTGTTCAAAAGAGAAGGGATGTGAATAAAATGAATAGTGAAGAGTTAAAAAGAGCTATTGATACTTTTTCAAAAGAATCAGGAATGGATAAAGATTATTTATATGATTCAATTGAACTTGGTTTAAATAGTGCATATAAAAAACAATATAAGCTTCCTAATTCAAGAGTTGATTTAAATCGTGATACTGCTGAAATTAAGATGTATTCTTTTAAGACTGTTGTTCTTGACAAAGAGCATAAAGAATCACTTGATGAAGGGTTTAAAGATGAAGTTGAATTAACAGAAGAAGAATTAAATGACGAAAATTTAGAAGATTTACCTGAAGAAGAAAGATATCGTCCATTTGTATTTAATGATAAATTATATATAACATTAGAGGATGCAAGAAAGATTGATCCATCTATTAATGTAGGTGATACAATTGAACAAGAAGTAACTCCTGCAGATTTTGGACGTGTTGCGGCGGCTACTGCTAAACAAGTTCTTGTACAAAAAATAAGAGAGGCTGAAAGAAATAATATTGCATCTATGTTTGAAGATAAAGAGGGAGAATTAATTTCAGGTACAGTTGATATGGAAGATGAGAAAAATTACTTTATTGATTTTGGTAAGACTCAAGGATTACTTCCAAAAACTGAGATTATTCCTGGTGAAAAAATTAAAATGGGTTCTAATATTAAAGCATATATTAGTAAAGTAGATATAAATTCAAAGGGAGCTTTAATTTTACTTACTCGTAAATATTATGGATTTATTACAAGATTGTTTGAACTTGAAATTCCTGAAATTAGTGATGGAGATGTTATAGTTTATAGTGTTGCACGTGATGCAGGTAATAGAACTAAGATTGCTGTATATTCAGATAATCCTAACATTGATGCAGTTGGTGCTTGTGTAGGAGAGAAAGGAACTCGTATTAATAATATTCTACGTGAATTAAATGGTGAGAAAATAGATATAGTAGCTTATAGTAAGGATCCTGCTACATTTATATCTAATGCTCTTGCTCCAGCTAAAGATTTAAAAGTATTTGTTCTTGATGAAAAGACTAAAGAGACAATGGTTGTTGTAAATAAAGAAAATTTATCTCTTGCAATTGGTAAAAAAGGAATTAATGTTAAGCTTGCAAGTCGACTAACACACTATAATTTAGAAATTAAAACATATGAACAAGTAAAAGAAGCAGGAATTAATATTCTAGAATAATGAAAAAAATTCCAATGCGTATGTGTGTAGTGACACGTGAAAAATGTCAAAAGCAAGATTTAATTAGAATTGTTAAAGATAAATATGATAATGTTTTTGTTGATACTACAGGTAAGCAAAATGGTAAAGGTGCTTATATAAAAAAAGATATTAATGTACTAAAAAAAGCTAGACAAAATAAAATTTTAGATAGAGTATTAGAAATTAATATTAGTGATGATATATATAATGAACTTGAAAAAATTATAGGAGAATAAAAATGGATAAATATATGGAAGAAGCAATAAGACAAAGTGAAATGTCAACATGCTTAAGAAGAAAAGTGGGAGCAGTTGTTGTTAAAGATGATAAAATTATTGCGAAAGGATATAATAATCAAGTTGGTGGTATTAGACCTTGCACAGAACTAGGCTGTATTAGAGACAATTATAATCTTCGTCATGGAGAAAGACGTGAATTGTGTAGATATATTTGTGCAGAACAAGTGATTATTAGTGAAGCTGCAAGACGTGGTGAGTCACTTGATGGTGGTATAATTTATATTACATCTTATCCTTGTTCTATATGTGCGAAAATGCTTATTAGTGCAGGTATAAAGAAAATAATTTGTGGTGGTGAGTTTGAAGATGAACTTACCAAAGATTTTATGAAAGAAGTGGGGATTCCAATTATAAAGTATAATTAAATTTATAGAAAGAGGGTGTTATTATGATGAGTGTTTTAGAATATGCTCAAGATGTTAACAAAACAGTTAAACAAATTTTAGATAGGTGTCAAAAGCTTAATATCGATGTAAAAAGTGAGGATGATGAATTAGATGAAGAAGCTATCACTATTTTAGATAATGATATTATGCATGATGAAGAAGAAGATAATGATTTCTATGAAGATGAGTTAATTGAAAAAGAGAAAAATAAAATAGAGGAAATAGTTAATAATAATAAACCTAAAAAAGCTGTTAAACAGGTTAAGAATGGTAAAAAAGAATTAGCTAAAAAGAAAAAAGAAATGTATAAAAACAAAGAAAAGTTAATTAGTAATTCTCCTGTTGATAAGTCTGATACAATTATATATAAAGAATCTATGACAATAGGTGAGCTTGCTCGTGAGTTAAATGTAAAACCAGCAGTGCTAATAAAGAAATTGTTTACAATAGGAATTCTTGCTACTATTAATAATGTTATTGATTTTGATAATGCTGCTTTAATAGCATCAGAATATGATAAAAAGTTAGAGCGTAAACAAGACTTTGATGAGACAAAGTTTGAGGAATTTGAAATTAATGATAAAGAAGAGGATTTAGAAAAAAGACCAGCTGTTGTAACAATCATGGGTCATGTTGATCATGGTAAAACAACTCTTTTAGATACAATACGTAAAACAGATGTAGTTTCAGGGGAAGCTGGAGGTATTACTCAAGCAATTAGTGCATATCAAGTAAAATATAATGGTGAGGTTATTACTTTTATTGATACACCGGGACATGCTGCATTTACTGAAATGCGTGCAAGGGGTGCAAGTATTACGGATATAGTAATTATAATTGTTGCAGCTGATGACGGAGTTATGCCTCAAACTAAAGAAGCTATAGATCATGCTAAAGCGGCTAATGTACCAATATTAGTTGCAATTAATAAAATTGATAAGCCTGGAGCAAATGTGGATAAAGTATTAACTGAGCTTGCTGAATGTGAATTAACACCAGAAGCTTGGGGAGGAGATACAATATGTGTTCCAATAAGTGCTAAAACTGGTGAAGGTGTAGATAAATTATTAGAAAATATATTATTAGTTGCAGAAATATCTGATTTTAAGGCAAATCCTAAAAGATATGCTATAGGATCTGTAGTTGAAGCTACACTTGATAAACATGTAGGTGCTAAAGTTACAGTTCTTGTCCAAAATGGTACATTACGTCTAGGAGACCCAATAGTAGTTGGAACATCTTTTGGTAAAATTAGAACTTTAAAAAATGATAAAGGTGAAGAAATTACAGAAGCATTACCTAGTCAGCCAGTAGAAATTACAGGGATTAATGAAATACCTTCTGCAGGAGATAAATTTATGGCTTTCGAAACTGAAAAGCAAGCAAGAAGTATTGGTGAAGCTAGACGTGAAGAAGAGAAGCTAAAGAAAAATACTAAAGTTAGTGTATCATTAGAAGATATATTTTCTAAGATTCAAGATGGTATTAAAGAAATAAATGTTATTATTAAAGCAGATGTAAATGGATCTGCTGAAGCTGTTAAAAATTCTTTAGAAAAGATTGAAGTAGAAGGTGTAAAAGTTAAAGTAATAAGAAGTAGTGTAGGTGCTATTACTGAGTCTGATATAGTACTAGCAAGTGCATCTAATGCTATAATTATTGGATTTAATATTAGACCAAATAATACAATTAAAGATTATGCTAAGGATCAGGGAGTAGAAATTAGACTTTATGATATTATCTATAAAGCAGTTGAAGATATGGAAAATGCAATGAAGGGATTACTTGATCCAACATATGAAGAAAAGGTTACTGGTTCTTTAGAAGTAAGACAATTATTTAAGTTTTCTAAAGTTGGTATCATTGCTGGTTCATATGTATTAGATGGTGTTATTAAATCAAATTCTAAAGCAAGAGTAATTCGTGATAGTAAAGTAATTTATGACGGTGAAATTGGATCATTACAAAGAGAAAAGGATTCAGTTAAAGAAGTTAAAAAGGGCTTAGAATGTGGTGTTACAATAACTAATTTTAATGATATTAAAGTTAATGATATTATAGAAGCATATGAAATGGTAGAAGTAAAATAAGGTTATATTATAAGGTTTAAATAACCTTTTTTCTTTACAAAAAAAATGCATTTATGTATAATATTATTTGGTGATACTATGAAGTTGATAGATACTCACGCACATTATAATAGTAAGGATTTAAATAATTTAAATGATGAAATAATTAATATTAATAAAAATGATAATATAGATAGAATAATTAATGTTGGACTTAATTATGATACTAGTAAGGAAGTAATTGATATAGGCTTAAATAATAATAAATTTTATTCAACTATAGGTATTCATCCTTTAAAAGAAGGTAGTATTGATTTATTAAATTATTTAAGCAGTAATTATGATATAAGTAAAGTAGTAGCAATCGGTGAAACAGGTATTGATACAAATAAAAATATTGATGTTCAAATAAAAATATTTATAGATAGTATAAAACTTGCTAATAAATTAAAGTTACCAATTATAATTCATTCTAATACTACTAAAGATTCATTAATATATGCAAATAGATTATGCATAGAAATAATAAAAAGATATTATCCTAACTATGGTTTTGTATTTCATTCTTTTCAACCTGACTTAGATATTTTAAAAGAGATACTTAATTTAGGTGGTTTTGTATCAGTTGGACCAATGATATTAAAAAGTAATGCTAAAAAATCACTGGAGGTTGTAAGAAATATTGATATAAATAATTTATTAATAGAAAATGATTATCCATATTTATCTAATGATCAGATTAATGATTTAAAAAATGTATTTGAAAAAGTATGTATGTTAAAAGGGATGGATGAATATAGTATGGAAAATCATTTAAATAATAATGCAAAAAGACTATTTTATAAATTGAAATAGTCTTTTAATTTGTTAATTTTTTTAATATTTTTATAAAATCTTCACTTTTATTTTGAGCTTTTTTAGTATTTTCTCTTTGTCTTTCTATTTCGTTATTTATTAAACATATGATATCTTTTTGAGTTTGGGTAAGTTTTCTATTTTCTAATAAATAACTAATTATATCAATTGTTTCAATTGTATATTTTTCTTGAAAGGTAGTAGTGGCATTTTCTAGATCCATAACGTTATTTAATCTATCACATAATTTTATATTAAGTGCCCAGTTAGTCATGTTTTTCATTTTTATTTGTAAATATCTAGTTTTCCCAAGTAAATTTTTAATCTCATTATCATTGGTAAGCTCAAGTACTATTGAGGCAACTAGATAACCAAAATTATTTGCAATATCATAATAAGTAGTATTAGTATCTTCTAGTGTATCGTGTAATAGTGCACATATTATTAAATTATCTATTTCTTTTGATTTTATATATTTTTTTACATTCTCAGCTACTTTTATTGGATGGTTAATATAAGGTGTACCATCGGCTCTAATTTGGTTTAAATGAGCTTCTTTAGCAAATTCTAATGCTTTTTCTATTTTGTCATTAGTATTCTCTTTCTTTATTTTTGGTTCAATGTGATTAGCTCTATATTCATTTAATTGCATTTCTAAATCAAGATTATAATTATATACTTCCATTACTTTAATCATGTTTCCTAGTTTCCTTTTTTCTTTTATTATTTGTTCAACATCTTCATCATATTTAACATATACTATAAAATCTTCATAGTCAAATGTGTCACAAAATACTATCATATGTGAATATTCTTTCGTATTACCATTCATTAATAATCTTTTAATTTCTTCTTTACTCATAAGTACCTCCTAATTGAATTATAGCAATATTTATATTATAATAAAAATACAAATAAATTATTGTTGCGATAACAGGAGGTTATGATGATTAATTTAGAGTTATATAGAATTTTTTATGTAGTTGCAAAAGAAAAAAACATTACTAAAGCAAGTAAGATACTAAATATTTCACAACCAGCTGTAACTAAACATATAAAAAATTTAGAATATGAATTAGGGGAAGAATTATTTATTAGAACTAAAAAGGGAGTTATATTAAATGAATATGGAAGAAAGATATTTTTAAATGTAAAAAATGCTTTAAATTTAATAGAAGATGCGGAAAATACTTTAGAAGATGCTAAAAATAAACATAGTGTAACAATTAGAATCGGTGCATCAACGACTTTAGCTAAAAAATATTTAATTAAATATATTGAAAAGTTTCATGATAAATATCCAAATATTATATTTGATATACATACTGATTCAACACATGATTTAATAAAAAAATTAAAGATAGGAGATATAGATTTTATATTAAGTAAGTTTCCAAGTAATATAGATTATGATTTAAAATATCAAAAAATAGATACCATGGAATATATTTTTGTTGCAAGTAAAAAGTATAATAAGTTAACTGAAAATAGTATAAGTGTTAAAGAATTAGAAAATTATGATATTATAGTTCAAAAATATCCTTCTAATTCAAGAAAAAATGCAGATGATTTTTTTAAGGAAAATAAACTAAATATTATTCCTAAAATGAATATTGCAAGTTCTAATTTACTTACATCTTTTATAAAAATGGGATATGGAATAGGATATGTAACTGATATTTATGTTAAAGATGAATTAGATAATAAGGAAATATATAAAGTAAATGTTAATGTTCCAAATAAAAAAGTTGATTTTGGTATAATTACACTTAAAAATAATATATTGTTTAAAGATTGTAATAGTTTTATTAATTTATTAATAAATAATAATTGATTTTAGTCTATATTTTTTTTTCATATGTAATATGATATATATACATATTTTAGTCTATATTTTATATGATATGATTATTTTTGGGGAGATAATATGACAGGTATTTATAATTTAGCCATATTTGCTAAATCGTTTTACTTACTTGGAGATTCACTTAAGTTTTGTTATGATTGTAAATATTGCAGATTAAATGGTGAGATGAATTTTGAAAGACATTACTGTGTACTTCCTAGTGAAATAAATGAAAATTTTAAAAATATTCCGGTTGCTGTTAATTTGTTTTATGGGGATCCACTTTTACAAATAGAAAATACTGTTAGATATTTAAGACTATTAGAATCAGTAGGACATACAGGGCCAGTAATAATAGTTACAAAAGGGGATTTTTCTAAATTTCCAGATGAGAAATTTAATCTTGATTTGCATGTTGCATTTTCTACTTTTGGAATCAATTCTAACTTAGACGGAAATACTATGGAAAGATTTGAAAATAATTTAAAAGAAATTAATAGAAGAACTAATAATTATAAATATTCAATTGAATTTAGACCAATTATATATGGAGTAAATGATTCAATAGATGTTTT
The DNA here is from genome assembly GCA_946414975.1 of uncultured Caryophanales bacterium. Next base: position 7,933 of record CAMKQS010000047.1, read on the forward strand.
TAATAAAGTTTTATCTTTAGCTTCTTTATATAATCTTGCTGTAGGTTATTCTGGATTACAAGGAAAACCTTCTAGTGTTGAAATATGGAAGAAGAATAATATAGATTTAAAACCATATCCAGGATATAAATTTGGACATAAAAAAATAATAGATGAAAGAGTAATTAATTTGTTTGAAAGTTTAGCTAAAGTCTATGGTGTTGCAATATTTAGAAAAACATCGTGCTTATTTTCTTATGTTCATAATTTAGAAAGAGATTATAACGCTCATTATTATAGACCATCAGAATTAAACTGTAAGGAATGTGTAATGCATGATAAATGTATGAATTATAAAAATAATTTAAAAGTTGAAAATAATTTAGATTCTATTATTCCATTTGATTATAAAATTGTTAATAAAAAGAAGCATGAATGTATTCTTAAGAAAAATGGTATATGTGAATTTCCAACTGAGGATTGCAGTAATATTAGTGGAAATATAATACATATTGAAGATAAAATTACTACATCTGATGTTAGAGTTATTAAATGGCTTACTGGTTATACGGTAGATGCACCATTTTATGAAGATGAACATATAAGTTCATTATGGGTAAAGAGTAAAAAAATTAAGAGGTAATTATGAAGATTGGAATAGATATAGATGGAGTAATTTTAGATTTTGAAAGAACTATGAGTACTTATGCTGAATTGTATGACTTATTAATATTAAATAAAAGAGGAGTAGTAAATAAAGATAAATTTAGCTACCTTGAAAAATATGACTGGTCTATTGATGAAAAAAATGATTTTGTAAAAAAATATTTGGTTTATGCAACAATAAATTCAACACCTTTTATTCCTCTTGCAAAAGAAATGATTGAATTTTTTGAATTAGAAGGATATGAATATGAATTTATAACAGCACGAGGTAGTCTTGTTAGTGAGACAAAAGAGGCAATTATTACACTTTTTAATAATAATGGTATTGATATTACAAAAATTAGATTTAAGGTTAATGATAAGGTTAAGACTTGTATTAATTCAAATATTGATATTATGATAGATGATAATCCTGATATATGTAAAAACTTAAGGGATAATAAGATTAAAACTTTATATTTTAGAGATAAAAATAGTGAAAATTTAATAGAGGATGATTATTTAAAAGAAGTAAGTAATATTGGAGAGATTATTAGGTATATTTCTAATAAAAACGGTTTAAAAAACAGTCAAAAAGTATATGAAAAAATACTAAAAAAATAATAGAGATATCTATTATTTTAATAAATCTAGAAATTCTTGCCATTTATCTTCTGTATAATTTTTTATGTTTTCTATTCCTGATTCAAACGAATTTTTTACGTTTGTAAAATCATCTTCAGCTTCTCCATAGTAATGTTTAATTAGAGATTTTGAATCTTGACTTAAAGTTACTAATTCATGGTTTATATTTTTATTATTTCTTTTTGATATTTCTTCTATTTTAATTGCTGATTTATATAAATCTTTAGCATCTTCTTCATTATCTTCGTTAATTCCATTTTTTATATTTTTATATTTTTCTTCTATTGTATTTTCTAATGATTTAATATCATTAACTTCAATATCATTCATTTGACTAATTTCTCGTTTTGCTTCAAGTTCAATTGCTTCATAGTCATCTTTAACTTCATCCCAAGATTTATCAATATTTCCATTAAACATTTCGTAATTTGTAATTTCATCCATACTTGTATCATCTATATCAGTATCATTTACTTTTTTATTATTACATCCTGATGTAATAAATAAAGTAATGATTAGTACAAATGATATAGTAAAAATTTTTTTCATAAAAACTCCTTTCTAAATATTCTATTTGAATATTCATTATTATTATGGAATTTTTATTTTTAAAAATACTATATTATATATTTTTTATTAATTTTAGAACTTTTTTACTATCACCACTATAAAACATATTATATGTTTCTTTTTCTTCTTTTTGATGATATAAAAGTGCAAGATCAATATCTAAATATTTTCCTTTAAATAATTTTATTTCAGAGTTAGTTAATTTATAATGTGTAACAAATCTATACATTCCAATTACTCCTAAATTTAATGCATAATCAATGATTTCTTTTCGCTTTAAAAATTTATCAATTTTAATATATTCTGCTACATATTGATTATAATAATCATATATATTATCATTATATTCAACAATTTTTCCATAGCCTGTTACTTTCGCAATCACTGGATTTATTAATTCATCATTTATACTCATTTGATATTTTATAGTATCTTCTAGATATTTGCAAAAATGAAATTCATTACCTTCAAGTCCAAATTTTATAACACCATCAGTATGATAAGTTTTTCCTTCTTCCATATAAATACCATATTTATTTTTATGATATTTATTAAATGATTTATAACCTTTTACTTCCATGTAATATTATACACTAATTATTTTTATTTTTCAAAAAATTTTCAAATGATATGATACCATATTCCTCATTATAATAGTTAGGAAACTCATTTAAATGAGCAAGAGCTATTTTAGCAGTCATAATAAGATTATTATTAGTAATATTAGTTTTAGGATTAATTTTTCCATGTTCTAGTTCTATATTAATTCCTCTTTTAAAATCATCAAATGAAAAATTTTTAAAATCAATGTTTAAAATTTTAGCTACATTTATGATATCAATGTCATTAAACATAAAATCACCTAATAAATTATATGAAATAAAAATTAGTTATTGAGTAAAAAAGTATTAAGTGTTATAATTGGTTGCGAGGGATTTATATGGAAAAATTAATTTTTATAAAATATGGTGAATTAACAACAAAAAAAGGTAATAGGAATGTTTTTATTAAAAGACTAACTAATAATATAAAAAGTATATTAGGTAATATTAGTTATAAAATGAAATCAGATAGATCAAGAATATATATTGAAACTATGTATATAGATGATGTAGTAGAAAAATTAAGAAATGTCTTTGGAATACATAGTATAGTTGTTGCATATAAAGTAGATAATAATACTGATGATATATGTAATACAGTTTTAGAATTGATTAAAGAAATACCTTTTAATACTTTTAAAATAGATACTAAAAGAGCACTTAAGTCTTTTGAAATTCATAGTATGGATTTTAATAAAATAGTTGCAACTAAAATATTAAAAAGTAAAAGTGTTAAAGTAGATGTACATACACCAGATCTTTTAATAAAAATAGAAATAAGACAAGAAGGAACTTTTATTTATTTTAATGAAATAAAAGGGCTTGGTGGATATCCTGTAGGAATACAAGGAAAATCACTTCTTATGTTAAGTGGTGGAATAGATTCTCCAGTTGCTGGATATCTTGCTTTAAAAAGAGGAGTAGATTTAGAATGTTTATATTTTGAATCTCCACCTCATACAAGTGAAATGGCAAAAAATAAAGTAATTGAACTTGCAAATATTATAAATAAGTATTCAGGAAATATTAAAGTTAATATTGTTCCATTTACCAAAATACAAGAGACAATTCTAAAAAATACTAAAGAAGAGTATGTTATTACTATTATGCGTAGAATGATGTATCGTATTGCAGAAAAATTTGCAAAAAAGAAAAATATGCAAGTAATATTTAATGGTGAAAGTATTGGGCAAGTTGCATCTCAAACATTATCTAGCATGAATGTTATAAATGCTGTTTGTAATATTCCAGTTATTAGACCTGTTGCTTGTATGGATAAATTAGAAATAATCGATATTGCAAAAAAAATAGGAACATATGAAACTAGTATATTGCCATATGAAGATTGTTGTACTGTTTTTGTACCAAAACATCCTGTTATTAATCCGACAGATGAAAAGTGCAAATTATATGAAGCAAATTTTGATTACAATAGTTTAATAGAAGAGGCAATTGATAATATTGAAACTATTATTAATTTAGAAAACCAATATGAAGATATATTGTAAAAAATTACCAAGTAAAAAAATGCATTAAAATTCCTTTTGTACACAAGATATTAGTGTACAGGAGGTGAATACCATGAATAATAAGAAAAATCAATTCGTAGTACCTGGTGCTAAACAAGCTATTGAAAAAATGAAATATGAAATAGCTTCAGAATTAGGTGTTAACTTAGGTGCTGATGCTACAAGTAGAGCTAACGGTTCTGTAGGTGGTGAAATTACTAAGAGATTAGTAAGTATTGCTGAGCAACATTTAGGTGGATCAAACTACCAATCAAAATAG
>CAMKQS010000048.1 GCA_946414975.1 uncultured Caryophanales bacterium
ATCTACAAGATTTATATAGTAAATCTCTTGTAGACACAGTTAAGTTAACGAGACCGATAAGGGCTCTGTTCCGTTCCTTCACCTGAATCTATTTTGATACTAGATACTAGATACAGACTTGGACGAACGCCAAGAGAGCTAGTGACGTCGCGGCTGTTGAAGACATACCCCAAACCGTCTAGATTGAACGCGCTACGCGAATTGCCCGAACGAGGCGACAAAAGCCACTGATTGGAATTACTATTAGTATTATATATCCAACCATTTGTTTTTCCTGATGAACCATCACAATCATATCCATCTGTGTAACAAGTATTATCTACTCCTAATGCATAGGTATAGCTATAGTCACTTGGATACATTAATGCTATTTTTCCATTCCATGATATACTTCTTCCACTATATACTGTTGTTCCACGTTCAAAATTGTAATATGTTTCTGCACTTCCTTCAGGTGTATTACTTCCGCCTAAATAATATTTGGTATCTGCAATCATATTCTTGCTTGTTGCATCTAATCCATTATAATAATCTCCATTTAAATATGAATTTAGTGTTGCAGTTGACCATTCATTTACATTATTTGAATCCCATTTCATATTACTTGATAGTTTCTCATTTCTTACTATCTTTATTCTTTGTTCAGTATTACCATTTCCATCTTCTACTGTAAATACACCAATAATTCTCCATAATTCATTGTTAAATGTTACATAGTTATTTGGGTTTGCTCCAATATATCTATAATCAGTTAAAGCTCCTGTTTGAGTTGTTGCAGGATGTTCAAATGTATACATCTCTTTAGTATTTCCATCTGTATAGTTTGTTACAGTTACTGGATTTGCTTTTGCAAGTAAATCATTTACCGCAGATGGTGGATTTACTATACTACCATAATGATAATATCCATCTTCTGTATCAGATGTTACATCTACATTGTTTACTTTACATTTAGTCATGTAAATAGTTCCATCATAATTAACTGTAACTTCGCATGCTACTTTCTTTCCTTTGTAATCTATTGTTAAGGTTGTATAGTCTTCAACTGGATTACCATTTGTATTAAAGTATGCAAGTGATGCATTCTTTAAGGCATCTCCATACATATCTACATATTCTTCGTTAGTTAAATCTCTTGTACCGTAGTGATACCATCCATCTTCAGTAGATGAGTCTTTAACATCTACATTATTTACTTTACACTCTGATAAGTATAATCCTCCATTTTCTTTCATAGCCATTACATTACATACTACAGTAGAACCACTATATTCTATCTTAAGATTAGGTAACTGTTCATTTGTTGGAAATGTTCCTGTATCAAGTAAATATGATGCAATAGCTAACTCTACACTTCTTCCATATGCATCAACACTTCGCCTGTCTGCACTAATCTTAGCTTTTCTAATTATATTCATAACTAGTGGTGTTACTATTAGTGCTAGTATTGCTAGTATTACTAGAACTGCTATTAATTCTATTAAGGTAAATGCTTTTTTCTTCATAATCATACTCCTATTCTATATATAATTTTATCATATATAATAAAAAAGACAAGCTTTATTTTAAAACTTATCTAATTTTATATTATTTAGCTAATTTTATTTGATTTACTTTACACTTATATTTATTAGATGAATATGGATTACCTAAACATTTAATTTGACTATAATAATTACCATATCCTGTATTATTTACATCTTCAAAATGCCACCATTCTGATGGTAAGAAATAGAATCCTGAATTAGTAAATAAATAATTAAGCGCAAGTTCACCTTTATTATTATCTACAGCAGCTTGTGTTGGTATTGAATTACCTGATAATTCATGCATTTTAGATTGTGTTGGAATCTCTTGATTATCATCACTAAATACCATTGTTGTATCTATAGCTTTAGCAACATTATGACTACTTGGTTTAGATGTTGCAGAAGCGATAAACCATCCCTTATAATCTCCTATATATGTTTGATAATATCCATTAGTATTTTTCTTATTATCAAAGTCCTTAGTTATATAATATGTTTTACCTGTAAACCAATTACCATTAACTGCATCAGCAACTTTTCTCTGTACTACCCATGGTCTAAATGAATCATATATTTTTATCTTATTACCATGTGCTAGTGCTGCATTTTGGGCTTTTTGTATTTTCTTTGCAGTTTCAATACGGATTGGAGCCATATTAGAATGCCAATCAGTTCCATATATATCTTTTCCTGTAACTCCAGATAAATTATGTCCTCTACTTATGAATAATGATGAAGATGCATTAGTAATGTTATATAAAGCACTTGGTATTACATCAGGTAAGTTAATCATAGTAAGCCATCCATTAATATATCCTTCTTTATTATTATATTTAACTTTAACATAACTTTTAGATTCATTATTTTTATTAGTCATATCAATAGCTTTTAATGCAGTACCTTGTGGTATTGTACCTATTTTGCTTGTTCCATTAGAATTTTTATAAAAATCAATATTTACCATTGGCCAAACAGTCGCACCTTTTACATCTTTTTCAAAACCATTAAATGATGTTTTAATATTTTTATAACTATATTGCCATAATGCATACATTGTAATATTCTCTCCTGGATCAGCTGTTCTTGCAACACTTTGTTTATCATTATATATTACATAACCATACTTCTTACACACTGATTCATCTGCATCGTTTTGTTTTGTTTTTTCACTATTTAAATAACATATCCACTTATTTTTAGTATTATTATATACTCTCCAGCCTATAAAATAATAATTACTTTTACTAAATTTATTAGGATTTAATTTTGTTTTATTATCATAAACAATATTTTGATTGTCCATTTTTCCTGTCCCACCATTAGCATTATAATTAATAGTGAAATAATTAGCGGAATTCCATTGAGCATACATTGTAATAGTTTCACCAGCTTGTGCTGTTTGTGATACTATATTTTCATCATTATAGATTACATAACCATAATTATTACAATCTGATTCAGTTGTATATCCTTGATCCGTTTTACTAGAATTTTTGTAACATGCCCACTTTTTTATATTATTATTATATACTCTCCAGCCTTTAAATACACTGTTATCTTTAGTAAATGTATTTTTATTTAATTGTGTTTTTACTCCATAAGTTATTTTTTGATTAGACATCACACCTTTTCCACCATTGGCATTATAATTAATAGTGAAATAATTAACGGAATTCCATTGAGCATACATTGTAATAGTTTCACCAGCTTGTGCTGTTTGTGATACTATATTTTCATCATTATAGATTACATAACCATAATTATTACAATCTGATTCAGTTGTATATCCTTGATCCGTTTTACTAGAATTTTTGTAACATGCCCACTTTTTTATATTATTATTATATACTCTCCAGCCTTTAAATACACTGTTATCTTTAGTAAATGTATTTTTATTTAATTGTGTTTTTACTCCATAAGTTATTTTTTGATTAGACATCACACCTTTTCCACCATTAGCATTATATAAAACAGTAAAATAATTGCTTGACCAATCTGCATACATAGTAATATATTCACCAACTTGAGCAGTTTCTGATACAACTGCCTCATCATTATAGATTACATAACCATAATTATTACAATCTATCTCATTTGTATATCCTTGATCTGTTTTATTTGCATTTTTATAACATGCCCACTTTTTTCTAGTTTCATTATATATTTTCCATCCATTAAAGTTACTATCTTTTTTGATAAATGTATTCTTATTTAGTTTTGTTTTAACTCCATAAGTAATTTCTTGATCATTAATTGAACCTTCTCCTCCATTAGCATTATAATGAATAATAAACGTATTTTTCTTTACTTCTTCTTTATTATTATCTTCAATATTCTTAGCTAACGCATTAATTACTTCTTCTTTATAACAATATTCACCCTTTAAATCATAACCAATATTACACAACCTTTTTGTACCTATATTCTCTCTATATACACCATAAGTACTAACTGTGCCCTCAAAATACTCTCGCATAATTGTCTGGTCTACAAAATAAACTTCACCGTTTTCATCAATATCAGCAGCCATAATTTGCAAATCAGATAAACTACTTTTATCTTCTTCTTCATAAAAAACTAAATCAACATACTCACTAAGTAATTCATAATCTTCTTTTGTTATTTTTTCATCCTGATTAATATCACCTAAATATATTGCTTTTTCTTTTAATGTTTTTATACAATTTGTACCATCCAATTTATATGAAGAATCAGGGCAATAATATTCAACTACAGAATTACCCATTGAATTAGTAATTCCGTTTACAACTATATATATTACTACAATAGCAAAAAATACTATTGGAATTGCAATAATCATAAACTTCTTTATTTTCTTATTTCTTTTTTCAATATTAGTTGGCCTTCCTACATGATTCTTTTTTAACATACTATCTACCTTCCTACTATACCAATGATACCAAAATATTATCATTTTTGCAATAAAAAATTAAACAATTACATGTTTAATTTAAATTTCCTACACCGTCAGTAAATGTTCCAACTATTTCATTAAACTTTAGCATATTATTAGCAAGTTCATTCTTGTCAGCTTCATATTGTATTCTATCTAAACTAAGTTGTCTTTTTTCATCATCAAGTGAATCTTTTTGTTTTCTTAGTTTATCTTCTAAGTTTTCAAGTTCTTCTTTTCTACTTTCATCTTGAACTTTCTGAAGTTTCGCTTTTTCATCAATTTCTTTTTTAGACTCTATTTTATATAATTCAAATTCATTTTTTTCTTTTTCAAATTTTGATTGTAAATCTTTTAATTCATTAAGTCTACTTTCAATCTCAGCTTTTTTCTCAGTTAATTCCTTTAAAACAGAATCTTTATAATCATTTATTTCTTGATAATCATTATTCTTTGAATTTTCAATATCTTTTTGTAATTTTTTTAATTCTTCAAAACGTGTATCTAGCTTCTTCTTCATTTCAATATTTTTCATAAATATATTTGAAGCTTCTTTAACATTAACACTAACTTTATCAAATATATTATTTATATTAGTATTATCTACTTTATCAGTAGTTAATTTATTTTCGTCTTTTTCCTTCTCATTTAAACTTTCAACTTTAGAATCAATTTTTTCTATTATATTTTCAATTTTTGAATCATTAGTCTCAACATTTTCAAATGGTAAATCCATGCTTTTTATAAAATTTTCATCAATATTTCTAATTAGTTTTCTTATTTCTTGTTCATCTTCTTTACTTATTTTTCCTGCTGTCTTAATATTATCTTCATTTTGAGATGTAGTAGTAGCAGTTAAAGCATTTGTATTTTTCATATCTTCAATAAACTTTTTGTCTATATCTCTTATTAATTTTCTTACTTCTAACTCATCTTTGCTATTTTTCTTTAAATCATCTGTAAACTTTCTATCCATATCTTTTATTAATTTTCTTACTTCTAATTCATCTTTGCTATTTTTCTTTAAATCATCTGTAATTTGTTTATCCAAAGCATCAATAAGATTTCTTACATCATTATCTTTTTTTTCTGTTTTACTATCTTCATTGTTTAATTCTTCCATTTTTGCATCGATTTTACTAATTAATTCATCTAAATCAAAGTCTAATTCTTCTTCATTCTCTGAATCAACATCAAAATTTGAATCTTCATCATTTAATTCTATATCATCATTTAATTTATTTAAAAATTCTATATTACTCATCTAGCCACCTCTATTCTGAAATCTTTCTAAATCTTGTATTAAATTGTGTAATTACTTCTTTAAATTTTTCACATTTTTGCTCTAATTCTTTATTAGCAAGTTCAATTTTAGTTTCTTTAACCTTTTTATACTTTTCAAATTGTTCTTTTTCTGTTTTAAACAATTCTCTCTCTCTATTTAATTTATCTTTTTCCATATCAATTTCATTTTTTAATTGTTCTTTTTCTCTTTGTAAATTCATTGATTCTTGATTTAAAGATTTTTCATACATTTCATTTTTTGTTACTAATTTTTCTAAATCTTGCTTCTTTACTTTTATTTCATTAATTGCCTTTTCTTTCTCTAGAAGTTGTTCTTTCCTTATTGCTTCTTTTTCTATTTCAAAGTTTTTACGATCGTTATCAAGTGCCTCGTTTACTACTTTTTGATAATCTTCAAAACTTCTTTGTTCTTCATCAATTTTTGTATTTTCATTATTAATTTTTTCAATTTCTATTTTTTTATAATTTTCAAATTCAATTTTATCATTTTCAAGTTTCTTACGCTCTAATTCAATTTCTAATTTAAGTGAATCTAATTCAATCTTATCATTTTGTATCTGCAAACTTGTTTCTTCTTCCATTGCTTTTAATTTATCTTTATTACTTGCAACATAATCTTCAAAGTTCTTTTTATCCTGTTCTAATTTATTATTTTGTAACTCAACATACTTTTGAAAATCACTTTTTTCTTTTAAAAAACTATTTTTTTCATCATTGAATTTTTTTATTTCATTATTTAATTCGTCTTTTTGATTTATAACTTTCGTTATAAAATCTGTTGCTCCAGTTACATCGTTAGTAAGTGAATCAAACATTTTATCTATAGATTCTAGGCTTTTAGGTTCAGATAATTTTACTTCATTGGTACTAGAAATTTGCGGTTCTGTATTAAATATATTAGGAATTTCAATATCATTAATTTGATCTATTAATGATGGTTCATCTTTAAGTATATTATCATTGCTATTATCTGGCCTAACCTCGTCAAACAATTGTTCTATGTCATCATACATAAAACCCCTCCTTATTCTTTATCCCCTATTACTATCTATATTGTATCATCTTTTTTTATAAAAAACAACTATTTTATTTAAACAGCTTTAATTATATTTGATAAATAAAAAGAAATGATAATTTTAAATCATTTCTAAATTTAATTTCTCTATCTGAAAAATTTTTTATAAATTATTCAATTTCAAACATGATATTGTCTCCTATTTGGGATTCACATTATAATATAGAAGTTTTTATAAAATCAATCTATAATCTCTTTGTAATCACAATTAGAACATTTTATATTTTTACCTTTTATTGTTAACATTGAATTACATTCTTTACACAAATTTCCTGTAGGTTTATCCCAATAGGCTGTTTTACATTTAGGATAATTATTGCATCCATAAAAGATTTTTCCTCTTTTACTTCTCTTTTCTATAATATCCCCATCACAATTTGGACATTTACACGCAACAACGATCTCTTTTGGTTCTGATTTTATATATTTACATTTAGGAAAATTACTACAAGCTGTAAAATCGCCATATTTTCCATGCCTAATTACTAAACTAGAACCACATTCAGGACAATCTTCACCAGTTTTTTCTGCTTCTTTTTTAGGCATTTCATCAAATGCTTTTTTTACACTAGGTTCAAATTCATTATAAAATTTTTTAAGTGTTTCAATATAATTTTCTTTTCCTTCAGCAATCTTATCTAAATCATTTTCCATATTAGCTGTATATTCCACATTTATTAAATGTGAGAAATGTTGTTGTAATTTATCAGTTATTTCAATTCCAATTTTAGTAGGAACAAATTTTTTATCTTCTATTACAACATAGCCACGTTTTTTTATTATATCCATAGTTGTTGCATAAGTACTTGGTCTACCAATTCCTAGTTCTTCCATTTCTTTGATTAATTTAGCCTCTGTATATCTTGATGGTGGTTTTGTAAAATGTTGTGTACTTTCAATATCATTAGCTTTAAATACACTATTTTCTTTTAAATCTGGAACTATAGTATCTTTAGAATCTTCATAATCACTATAAATCTTTAAATAACCATCAAATGTAACAATTTGCCCAGTTGTTTTAAATTGATAATTATTATTATCAAGTATTATTGTTGTATTAAGAGTCTTAGCATTTGCAAATAGTGAAGCTAATGCACGATAATATATCATTCTATATAATTTAAACTCATCATTAGTTAAATATTTTCTTACCTCTTCTGGAGTTCTATTAATACTAGTTGGTCTTATTGCTTCATGCGCATCTTGAACATTATCTTTCTTTTTAGATTTTTTCACATATCCAATATATTCTTCACCATAGTTTTCTTTAATATATCCATATACAGATTTTACAAAATCATCAGATAATCTAGTAGAATCAGTACGCATATATGTAATTAAACCTACTGTTTCATCTTCAAGCTCCATACCTTCATACAACTTTTGAGCTATTTGCATTGTTTTTTTTGAATTAAAATTTAATTTATTACTTGCATCTTGTTGCAATGTACTGGTAATATATGGCATTCTAGCTTGTTTTTGTTTTTCCTTTTTTTCTATATTAACTACTTTAAAATCTTCCCCAAGATTATTTAATACTTTATCATTTTCTTCCTTTGAAGATATTTTAAAGTCTTTATTATCATAATTAAATAATTCTGATTCAAAATTATCAAATATAGCTTTTATTTTATAGTACTCTTCAGGAATAAAAGCTTCTATTTCTCTTTCTTTTTCTACAATAAGTTTTAAAGCTACACTCTGTACTCTTCCTGCACTACTACCATTTGTCTTAGACTGAATTAACTTACTTAATCTAAAACCAATAATTCTATCTAATATTCTTCTAGTCTCTTGACTATTAACTAGATAATCATCTATTTTTCTTGTATGCTTAAAAGCATCTACTACTGCATTCTTAGTTATTTCATTAAAAACAACTCTATCATAATCTTTATCATCTAAATTTAAAACATCTTTTAAATGCCAGCTTATTGCTTCTCCTTCACGGTCTGGATCGGTTGCAAGATAAACATGACTTGCATCCTTTAAAGCTTTTTTAAGTTCATTAACTACATTCTTTTTCCCACTCATCATAATATAATTTGGTTTAAAATCATGATCAACATCAACACCAAATCCATATTTTCCTGTAGTAGCTAAATCTCTAACATGTCCTTTAGAAGATAAAACCTTATACTCACTTCCTAAATATTTTTCAATTGGTTTTGTTTTACTAGGTGATTCCACTATAACTAAGTTTTTTGGCATAGTCCACTTCCTTTTCTATTTATAGTTTATACACGAAAACAAATTATTTGTCAACTAAATATTTTATTATAATTGTATTTATTTTTTATTAATTATTCATATTCTAATATCTCATTAATATAATCTAGTAGATAAAGGAGGATTTATGATTAATAAAAAGAATTTATGGTTTTTAACATTATTTAGTTTAATTTTAGTCTTAAGTATTTATTACATTACTATGCCAAGTGAACTACTTATGACAACAAAAGAAAAAGTTAATAATATAACTAATCAACAAAAAGAAAAGAAAAAGAGCAAAAGTAAAGAAATTGTAAAAGAGGTTGAAGAAGCAGATATAATTAGCGCAATGAGAATTGAATCAGATAGTGTAATGAAAGATGAAATTGATAAATTACAACTTGTTATCAACAATGAAAAATCAACAGTAGATGACAAGAATAAGGCATATGATAAAATAAAAGAAATAAATAATAATCGAGCTCTTGAAGAACAATTAGAAAAAAAATTAAAAGATGAATTAAAATTAGACTCATATATAAAAATTGAAGATAACAAAATAAAAGTTACCATAAATAGTAGTGAACATGATGCCAGTAGTGCGAACAAAATAATGCGTAATATTCAAAGTAACTTTGATGAAAGTAAATACATTTCAGTTAAATTTCAAAAATAGAAATTTAATTTTTTTTACATTAGTAGAACTTTTATATTCCTATTTCATAAAATAATATGAGTAAAATATATACCAACTATCTTAGGAAGTGAGGTTTTCATGAATAAAAGTATTCTAACGAAAAGAGAAAAAGAAATATTTAAATTACTAATATCAAATAAATCAACCAAAGAAATCGCATATACTCTTAGTATAAGTGAAAAAACAGTTAGAAATCATATTTCCAATACTATGCAAAAATTAGGAGTAAAAGGAAGAGCTAATGCTGTAGTTGAATTATTAAGATTAAACGAGATTTCACTATAAAAGTGTATAAAATTACACTTTTTTTCATAAAATTTTGTAGGTGATACTTTGATAAAACGAATTTCATTAAAAAAAATATCTATATGTATAATTGCTTTTATCTCCATTTTTCTTTTTAATTTATTTCCTACTAATAAATTAAAAATAAGTAAAACTTTAGAATATAAAGATGAAAACTCTAGTACAATATTTCTGTTAGATGAAAATAATTATTTAGCTAAAACTAGTATAAACATAGATGATAATAATATTAAATTAAAGGCAAAAAAATTATTACTTGCATTAATAAATGATGAAAAGTATCAAGATATGATTCCAAATGGATTTAAATCCATTATTCCTTCAAGTACAAAAATATTAAATATTTATTATAAAGATAATGTAATAAAAGTTGATTTTTCCGATGATTTATTAAATGTAGATAAACAATTTGAAGAAAAAATCATTGAAGATATAGTATATACTCTAACCAGTATAAAAGATATCAAATATGTAATAATTTATATAAATGGAGAAATATTAACTAAACTACCAAAGAATAATATAACAATACCTGCTACATTAGATAGAAATTTTGGAATTAATAAAGAGTATAACATAACCAGTAATAAAGATATAAAAAAAACTACTGTTTATTATATTAATAAATATAACGATAATTATTACTATGTACCTGTTACTAAAATAAATAATAGTGATAAACAAAAAGCTGAAATAATAATAGATGAATTAAAATATAATAATGTATATAATACACATTTAATGAGTTTTTTAAATAATGATGTAAAAATTATAAATGTTGATTATACTGATAAAACATTATCAATAGAATTAAATGATAAGATATTTGATAATAATACAAATAAAGTATTAGATGAAGTAATTGATACTATCTGTCTATCTTTAAATGATAATTATGATATAAATGAAATACTATTTAAAGTAGATAATAAAGAAATTTATAAAAGTGATACAAAAAAGCTTGAATAAATTTCTTTTTTGTTGTATAATTTTTCTTGTCGGATGTCTCAGTAGCTCAGCTGGATAGAGCATCGCCCTTCTAAGGCGAGTGTCAGGGGTTCGAATCCCTTCTGGGACACCATTTTAAATATTAAGCCTATAATAGGCTTTTTATTTTATATGCCCTTTTAGTTAAGTGGTATAACAAAGCCATGGTAAGGCTTAGTCATAAGTTCAATTCTTATAAAGGGCACCATTAAATAATAAAAAATCAATTCACAATTAGAATTGATTTTTTTAATATCATTTTTTTTATGAAGAGATATTAGATTTAGACAGTACTATAACTGGACGCACAACGCGGTAGTCGTAGCAGACGTAAATGTCGTCAAGACCGCCATCACTGGTGACACCCCAAACACCAGACGCCGAATCCTCATATTGACTCATTGTCCAGTACCCAAAATTATTATTATATACCCAACTTGGTGTATATTCTGGATTTACATTTATCCATGATGCTTCAGGTGTCCCATGATCATATCCTAAATTATCTTCTAACTCTTCATATGTTATTAATCATGCTTCACTTGCAGCTGGTGCTTGTGCTTGCTTCCATGCATCTACTGTAGTTTTTATATATGATGTTTCATAATTATTACTACTTGAATGATATTGCATTCCTCCATTACCACCAGTTTGTGCACCTGTTTCTGCTGAATATGTTGTAATCTCACTTGCAGATAATGGTTCTGCTTTTAGAAATGTTACAGACTCTTCTGATGCACCAGAATCTTTGATTACATAATAATTTATATTATTATATGTAACTTCATCACCTACACTATATGCTTGATATGTTATAGTTCCTTCACTACCATATGTATATCCTTCTACACTTCTTCCAGCAAGTGCAAGCTCAATAGATCTACCGTAAGCATCAACACTTCTCTTATCTGCAGATATTCTTGCCTTTCTTATTATATTCATTACTAGTGGTGTTACTATTAATGCTAGTATTGCTAAAATTACTAAGACTGCTATTAGTTAAATTAAAGTAAAACCTTTCTCCTTCTTCATAACAAGTATAATTCATAAAATTTTGTAAAGTTTCTCTCCTAGACCTTGTAAATTTAACTGTGTAAATTCGTATTCTTACCACCAGTTAGAATCACT
>CAMKQS010000049.1 GCA_946414975.1 uncultured Caryophanales bacterium
AGAAAATTAGGACGTACTAATAAGCATAGAAGAAGTATGCTTGCAAACTTAACTAAAGATGTTATTATGAATGGTAAGATTGAAACAACAGAAACAAGAGCAAAAGAAGTTCGTAAATTTGTTGATAAAATGATTTCTTATGGAAAAGATGGTTCTTTAGTTGCAAGAAGAAAAGCATTAGCATTTGTTCATAATGATAATGAAGTTGTGAAGAAAGTATTTAATGATTTAGCGACACGTTATGCTAATAGAAATGGCGGATATACAAGAATATTAAAATTAACAGAACGTCGTGGAGACGATGCTCTAATGGTAATTTTAGAACTAGTAGAAGACTAATTATTAGTCTTTTTTTATTTCATTAATAGTCTATGTGCTATAAAAATATTGCAATTTTTTCATTATTGTGATAATATACTCGCAAAATAACAGATAGTTAATGAAAAGGAGTGTCTTATGATAAATATTATAGTGTGCGATGATAATAAAAATGATTTAAATAAAATTAGAAAGTCTATTAATAAAATAATGAAATCATTAAAAATTGATTATAAAGAAAATGTTTTTATGGATTACGATGAATCATTTATGAAAATTATAGACAAGAAAATGCCTTTTAAATTTTATATTTTAGATATAGAAACTCCATCACGATCAGGAATTGATATTGCACGTATAATAAGAAGAAAAGATTATACAAGTCCAATTATATTTTTAACAGGGCATAATGATTTAGGTGTTGAAGTGTTATCTGAAGATATTATATTTACATCTTTTATAAATAAGTTTGTAAATTATGAGCAACGATTAAAGAAAAGCATTATTAACTCTATTAATTCAATGAATAAGAAAAGAATTTTAAGATTGAGAGATGGTAATACTTTATATACTATTAATCTTAATGATATATTGTATCTTACTAAAGAAAGTTTATCACGAAAGACTGTTATTGTAACTGATTATAACGAATTTTATATAAGTCAGTCATTAAATTCAATAAAAGATTTATTAGATGATGATTTTATACAAACGCATAGAGCATGTATTGTTAATAAAAATAGAGTTTGCAAAATAGACTTTAAAAATAAAATAATAGTTTTTGATAATAATTTGGAAATAGATTTATTATCAAATAAATATAAGAAGGAGATGGTTATATGAATTATTTAATACTATTATCTACATTTATTATAAATATTGGGGAGATTTTTTGTGCACATAGGATTATAAAGAAAAAGTTGAATTTTAAATCAATAAGGTTGTATCTTGGATATATAGTAATGGTATTACTTACTTATTTGAATTACATTTTTTCAGATAATATTTATAAAGTTATTTTAACTTTGTTTATTTCTATATTAGTAGTAAAAATTCTTTTTAATTATAATTTGAAGAAAAGTATAATAACTGCTATTTTAATGCAAATTTATACAATAGCAGCAGAATTAATATTTGCTGTTATAGTTGTATTATTTAGTAATATTGATAATCAAACATTTGCTAAGATATATCAAGGGACAATTTTTTCGAATGCTTTAATTTGTTTAAATTTGATTTTAATTTCATTATCTAATATACCTAATTATTTTTATAAAAAAATATGTAAATATACAAGTAGAGTTTCGTTAAATAAAATTATTATATTTTTAGGTTTTGTCTTATTATGTAGTAGCCTTTTATTCTATATATCATACTATAACAAAAATAATTTTCTTAATTTAATAGTAAACTTTCTAATAGTTACAGTATATTTTATTATTGTTATTATGATTATGAAGAAAGAAAATAACTATAATAGAGTTTATTCAAAGTATATTACTATGGTTGAAGAACTTAAAGAATATGAAAATATTATAAATGAATATAGGATAATAAATCATGAAAATAAGAATCAATTATTATCAATAAAAGGAATGACTAAAAATAAAAAAATAAATGATTATATAGATGAGATGATAAATAATAAAAGTTCCAATAATAAAAAATTACTTGATCAGGCATTATTAATACCAACAGGAGGACTTAGAGGTTTAATATATTCAAAACTAGTTCAAATGAAAGATAAGAATATAAGTTATAGTTTAAATGTTGATAAAAAGATTAATAATTCTTTAATGAAAAAAATAAATTCTAAAGAAATGATTGATATATGTCAAATTGTTGGTGTATTTTTAGATAATTCTATAGAAGCTGTAGAAGACCTAGATAATAAAGTTATTGTTGTAAATATATATAATGCTGATAATCTTATTATTGAAGTAATTAATAATTATAGAAATAATATAAAAATAAATAAAATAGATAAAGTTGGATATACTACAAAAGGCGGTAATCATGGATATGGGCTTGCATTAGTGAATAAATTAATTTCCAAAAATAAAAACTTCTCTAATGAAAGAGAAGTATCTAAAAGTTTATTTAAACAGAAATTAATAATTAAAATGTAGTTATTTTATTAATGATTCTGGACATTCTGGTTCATCAATAAAATAGCATATACATGCTTGGCTTCCAGTTTTTGCACTTGATAGTCCAATTGCAGCTAAAATATTTGCTAAGAATCCCATAATTCACCTCCTTAATATATACTCGAAAAAACTAATTTTTTAAATAATTAATATAATTATTATATGGCTCTTTAAATATCTTATATGTTAAAGGTGAAATTAGAATGTTTTGAATTATAAGTGCAAATATAAGACTATTTTGAATATAATAATTATTTATAATAAGGCTTAGTATAACAAATGTTATAGCTATTAATGTAGATAAATATTTATATACTTTTCTTCTTTTAGGACTTACAATAGGCCTTTTTTTTGTATCAGCTGGACTATACATATATATTAATATTACATTAATAATTCCTAGTATAACTCTAATATAAAAATTAATTTTAAACATGTTAATTATAAGAGGAATACCTATAAAAAGTGTAATCGAACTTACAAGACAAATCCAGCTTTTTTTTGCGTGAATTCCAAATGAAGTAAGTCTTATTATATTGAAAAAAAATAATAGGATTAACGTCTGCTTAGTTATATTTAAAATTATGGATAATAATAAGACAACTATAAATTTTGATAAAGTAAGGTATATTCCTGTTAAGCCATATTTTATTTCTTCCAACCTTGTATCATCATAATTATTATTTTTTTTGATTATATTCATCCAATGATTTATTATAATTTTCTGCATATCTTCTCCTATCATTGTCATTTTAAAATAAAATAAATTACCATTCAATAAACTTTGAATTAAAGCTTCTTCTAAGTGATTAAAAAGTAAAAATAGAAAAAAAATTAATAAAATAAAACGTTTAATGCAGAATATTAAACATTCTATACATAATTAATGAAACATCTTTAATTTTTAGATATAATATTTACTGTTTTCTGTCGATAAATGTAGATATTTGTCGATTGAAAATTGAATACTACAGTGAATAATTGTGGTATACTGATAAGGTAAGAGATTACTAGAAGGGAGATGTATGATGATGATTACTGGTAAAGTAAAATGGTTCAATAACGATAAAGGTTTTGGCTTTATTGAATATAATGATCAAGAAGATATATTTGTTCATTATTCTGCTATTTTATCTGATGGGTATAAAACATTAGTAGAAGGACAATATGTTAAATTTGATTTAGTTAGAACTGACAAGGGACTACAAGCTAAGAATGTTATTGAATTGAAAGATGCCCTTGTATAATAAGTTATGGCCATAAGGCCTTTTTTTATTAAAAAATAATATAATTTTTCTATTGAATAAAAGAATTTAGAATGATATAATTGACTTAGAAAGGATGATTTTATGAAATTTAATATTAGAGGAAAAAAACTTGAGGTAACACCTTCACTTAAATCTTATATTGAAGACAAAATTGGAAGACTCGATAAATATTTTGAAAATCCAGATAATATTGAGGCAACTGTTTTAATTAAAGTAAGTGGAATTAATCAAGTAGTAGAAGTTACTATTAATACTCATGGGTTAATTTTAAGAGGAGAAGAATCTAATAAGGATTTATATGCCTCAATTGATTTTGTTACAGATAAGATTGAAAGGCAAATAAGAAAAAATAAAACAAAAATTCATAAAAAGATATCTAAAGATACTATTAGAGACTTTAAAGTTATTGAATCAGAAGTTACAGAAGATAAAAAGGATGTTGTTAAAAGAAAAATTGTTGAAATGAAACCAATGAGTGAAGAAGAAGCTTCTTTACAAATGGATTTATTAGATCATGATTTCTTTGTTTATAAAGATGCTGATACTGGAAGTATTAATATTGTATATAAAAGAAAAGATGGAAATTATGGAGTGCTAGAAACAAAATAGGCTTATATAAGCCTTTTTTTATGAATTCTACTATCAATTTTACTTATTTTTTGTTAGAATATATATATGTACGTAAAGGAGAATAGATAAATGAAATTTTTAAAACGTATATTTGATCACGAATATAAAGAATTAGAAAAATTTAAAAAAATTGCAACAGAAATTGATGCATTAGATGAAGAATATTCAAATATGTCAGAAGAAGAATTAAAAAATAAAACTAACGAGTTTAGAGAAAGACTGGCAAACGGAGAAACATTAGAAGATATAAAAGTTGAAGCGTTTGCAACAGTTAGAGAAGCAGCCTATAGAGTTTTAGGTGAAAAACCTTTCTTTGTTCAATTAGTTGGTGGCCTTGCAATACATTATGGTAATATTGCGGAAATGAAAACTGGAGAAGGAAAGACATTAACATCTACACTTCCAGCTTATTTAAATGCTCTATCAGGAGATGGTGTTCATATAATTACAGTTAATGAATATCTAGCAGGACGTGATGCAGAGTGGATGGGAGAAATATATAGATATTTAGGACTTACTGTAGGTATTAATTATCGTGATATGAGTGCTAAAGAAAAAAAAGAGGCATATGAATGTGATATATTATACTCTACAAACAATGAAATAGGATTTGATTATTTAAGAGATAATATGGTAATAAAAGCTCAAGATAGAGTACAAAGACCTCTTAACTTTGCTATTATTGATGAAGTTGATTCAGTGCTAATAGATGAAGCTAGAACCCCATTAATTATATCCGGTGGTACTATGAAGTCTGCAAACTTATATATTCAAACAGATAAATTTGCAAAGACATTAAAAGAAAATGAAGGATATATATATGATGAAAAAACAAAAGCAGTTGCATTAGACCAAGTAGGAATAGAAAAAGCAGAAAAAACATTCAAACTAGAAAATTTATATGATATTGAAAATACTACATTAGTGCATTTTATTAATCAAGCTTTAAAAGCAAATTATGGAATGAAAGTAGATGTTGATTATGTTGTAAGTGATGATGCTATTGTAATAGTAGACCCATTTACAGGGCGTCTTATGAAGGGACGTAATTATTCAGATGGACTTCACCAAGCAATAGAAGCAAAAGAAGGAGTTACGATTAATGAAGAGACTAAGACGCTTGCAACCATAACTTTTCAGAATTTATTTAGAATGTACAAAAAATTATCAGGAATGACAGGTACAGCAAAAACAGAAGAAGAAGAATTTAGAGAAATATACAATATGTATGTTATTACAATTCCAACAAATAAACCAGTAGCTAGAAAAGATTATGGAGATTTATTATTCGCTACTAAAGAGGGAAAATATAAAGCAATAATAAATGAAATAAAAGAGCGTCATGCGATAGGACAACCAGTATTAGTAGGTACAGTAGCAGTAGAAACAAGTGAACTATTAAGTGAAAGACTAAAAAAAGCACACATTCCACATGAAGTTTTGAATGCCAAAAATAATGCAAGAGAAGCTGAAATTATAGCTAAAGCTGGAGAAAAAGGTGCAGTTACTATTGCAACTAACATGGCAGGTCGTGGAACTGACATTAAACTTAGTGAGGAAGTTAAAGAGTTAGGTGGACTTGCAGTAATAGGTACAGAGCGTCATGAATCGAGACGTATAGATAATCAGTTAAGAGGACGTTCTGGTCGTCAAGGAGACCCTGGTTTTAGTCAATTTTGTGTTTCATTTGAAGATGATTTGATGGTTAGATTTGGAACAGATCGCGCTAAATTATTACTTCAAAGAGTTGGCTTTAATGATGATATGTCTATAAGAAATAAAATGCTTTCTGGATCATTAGAATCTGCTCAAAAAAGAGTTGAAGGTAATAACTTTGATATAAGAAAAACATTACTAGAATATGATAATGTATTAAATGAACAAAGAACTATTATCTATAAAAAGAGAAATGATATTTTAGAAAAAGAATCTATTCATGAAGATGTATTAGAATCAATTAATAATTATATATATGACTTATTAGATTCTCATATTTCAAATGAAAATACAAATAGAAACGATTTATCTGAAATGCTAGAAGCAGTAAATGATCTTGTAAAAGAAAAAATAACTATTGATGAAATATCTAATATGGATATAGATCAAATGGCAGAATACATATTTAATAAATTAAAATTTGAATATGAAGAAAAATTATCAAAAGTTCCAGAAGAAATAAAAGATGAATTTGAAAAAGCAATTACTTTAAGAGTAATAGATACTCATTGGATGGAACATATTAATACTATGTCACATTTAAGAGAAGGAATTCATTTAAGAGGATATGCTCAAAATGATCCATTAAGAGAGTATAAAAGTGAAGGATATGAACTTTTTGAAAAGTTACTAATGAAGATAGATGCACAAACAACTGTTTATTTATTAAAAGCTGAAATTAGACAAAATACAGAAAGAAAAGAAGTAGAAAAAGGTGTTGCAAATGATGGAAAAGAATCAAAAAAGAAGACACCAAAAAGAGTAAAAAAAGTAGGTAGAAATGAACCATGTCCTTGTGGCAGTGGTAAAAAATATAAGCAGTGTTGTGGTAAATAAACTCGCAAACCCGCATAAAATAAGGGAAAACGTGAGTTTTTTCTTTGCTAAAAAATTGCGAGTTTATATGTTTTGAACCACTTTAGATACCTTTTAGATACCTTTTTTCGGTATTTTTAAAACAATAAATATATGATATAATTATTTATAGGTGATGAATTTATGGATTATAAAAAAATGAGAGAATACACTCATGAGGAATTTGTTGAATTGGTTAAAAGCTTGAGTGAAGAAGAATTATTAAAATTAAGCGCTAATTATGGTGGATATCCAGTTTTATTTAGAATGGCATTAGATGATAGAATTAGTCATATACCTTTTATTCAAACTGGTGCAGCAATTATTATAAGAAATCAAAATGGTCAAATTCTTTTACAAGAAAGAACAGATAGAAATAAATGGGGATTACCAGGTGGTTGTCAAGATCTAGGAGAAGATTTGAGAATTACAGCTGTTAGAGAAGCATATGAAGAAACTGGTATTAAGTTAGATCCAAATGAAATTGAATTGATTGATACTTTATCTGGTGAATCTAGAAAAAATAGTTATCCAAATGGTGATATAGTTTATAATAATACATCGTTATATTTAGCTGATGTTTCTATTGAAAATGAATCAACATTAAAAGGAGATTCTGAGACAAAGCGATTAAAGTTCTTTAATACTGAAGATGTTCCAGAAAATCTTATGGATGCAGATTTAATAAAATCATATTTAAATTATATTAATAAAAGACACAGATAAAATAAACTTGCTAAAAAATTGCGAAAAAACTTAAAAAAAGTATTTTAGATACCTTTTTAGATACCTTCTGCTAGGTTTCCCGAGTGCTCTCGGACGCTCTCAAAAGCAAAAAAGTGCGAAAAAGTGGGCTCAAATGCTTTCAAATGCTCCCAAAAGCCCCAAAACTAAAATCCAAGTGGTAGCGGGAAAAAGTACAAACAATGTTGTGGAAAGTAGTAAAAGCCCAGTAATTACGGGCTTTTTTCGTGCTCCGAAAATTTCAGAATATACTTTAGATACCTTTTTGGATACCTTCCCGAGAGTATCTAAAAGGTATCTAGATACCCTTTTTGAGAGTAAATTCGCAATTTTTTAGTAAGAACCTAAAATGCATTATTTCCTTTATTTATAAGGGATTGCAAGCGATTTTGTTTTAATAAGATATGAAATTGTGTCCATTGTCAAAGTGACTTGGAACATTATTTAAAAATTGAGAAAAAGATATCCAAAAAAATAAATTTATGTTATAATTAATATGATAGAAAGGAGTATAGGATATGGAAGGAAAAACAAAAAATACAGGATTAATTGCTGTATTAGTTATTTTTATTATTATTTCATTGGGATTAGGAGGATTTATTGTATATGATAAATTAATAAACAATGATGCAGATAACACTAAAATTACAGAAAACGAAACCAATGATAAAAATACTACAACAGAAGAACAAACTACTAAAAAAGATACATATCAAGTATTGGCACTATCGCCAATAAAAGGACATGCAGTTTTATATAACGGTGATGTATATCTAAATGTTTATGATTCAACTCCAAATATTGATAATGTGTATGGAGAAGGAAAATTCCAAACTTTAGTAAAAACAAGAAATAATTATCAAGAATATAATTTTGGAGATTTAACAGTATCAGTGGATAGTACAAACAAATGGTTAAAGCTAAATACTACAAACGTTAAATCTATTCACAATAATGAGTATGGACAAGCACTATCAAGCACAAATCCAAAATATGGTGTGGTATTGATTAATTCAGACAATACAGTTTCTTATATTTCTATTAAGGATTTAATTGATGGAAACACTAATCCTACTAAATTAGAAGCAACAGATATTTCAAGTGTTGTATCTGAAGACAAAGGTGGTATAACTACATATTTAGTAAAAACAGATGGAACTAAGATAGATGTTAATACTTTAATTAAGTAAAGACATTTGTCTTTTTTTATGCAATTTTAAATTCTTACTAAAAAATTTCGAAAAAGTATTAAAAAAGTATTCTAGATACCTTTTTAGATACCTTCCGACTAAATTCTTGGGTGCTGTCGAGTGCTCTTAAGTGCAAAAAAGTGTATTTAAACGCTATAAAATGCTATCAAATGCACTCAAAAACCCCAAATCTTTTCTCCATGTGGTAGTGGGAAAAAGTACAAACAATGTTGTGGAAAGTAGTAAAAGCCCAATAATTATGGGCTTTTTTCGTGCTCCGAAAACTTCAGAATATACTTTAGATACCTTTTTGGATACCTTCTGATGAGTATCTAAAAGGTATCTAGATACCCTTTTTAGTACAATATTCGCAATTTTTTAGCAATAACTTAAAATGCACTATTCTCTTTATTTATAAGGAATTGTAAGCATTTTGACTTTAATATAATACAAAAATGTGTCCATTGTCAAAGTGACATGGAACATTAATTCTATTATTATTTAATCTTGATTTTTGACAATTTAACATAAAAGTGTTATAATCACCTCGTATTCAAAAAACGAGGAACAAGAGGAGTAAAATAGTTAGTAGCTATTAGGAATGAAAGGTCACCGACTGAAAGCCTTTCTTAGTGAAGAGTATTTGAAGGTAGCTTGGGAGTTGTATATCTGAAATAGTAGTAGGATATAATGTTAGTCGCATTAAGACTTCAAGGTAATAGAAATATTACGAATTAAGGTGGTACCACGAGCAAATCGTCCTTTATGGATTGTTTGCTTTTTTTTATTTAGGAGATGATTAAAATGAAATTAAATTTTAAGGGTGATTATGTACGAGTCTAATTATTTTAATTGATTATAATTTTTAAATAAGAAGGAGAGATTAAAATGTTAGATAAAAAATATAGTGCAAATGAAAAAGAAAATAAATGGTTAAATTATTGGAAAGATAATGGAATATATGATTTTAAACCAGATCAAAGAGAGATATATTCAATAGATACTCCTCCGCCAACAGTTAATGGTAAGATTCATATAGGACATATATTTTCATATACGCAAACAGAAATGATTGCTAGATATAAAAGATTAAGGGGATATAATGTATTTTATCCATTCGGTTTTGATGATAATGGATTACCATCAGAAAGATTGGTTGAAAAAGAACAAGGTAAGAAAGCTCATGAAATTGGTAGAGAAGAATTTTCTAAATTATGTTATGAAACAACTGATAAATATGAAAGTGAATTTCAAGAATTATTCAGCAAAATGGGTGTAAGTACTGACTGGAAATATCATTATAAAACAGTTAGTCCATCAACTATTAAGATAAGTCAAAGATCATTCTTAGATTTAATTAATAAAGGACATTGTTATCATAAAGAATCACCAGCATTATGGTGTAATGAATGTTTAACTTCAATAGCACAAGCTGAACTTGAAACAAAAACAATAAAAACAACATTCAATTATATTAATTTTAAAACTAAAGAAGATGGAGAAGAGTTTACTATAGCTACTACAAGACCAGAATTATTGCCAGCTATAGTATGTGTATTTGTAAATCCTAATGATGAAGCGCATAATCATTTAATTGGTAAAACTGCTCATATACCAGTAATAGATGTAGAAGTTCCAATTATGGCAGATGAAAAAGTTGCTATAGATAAAGGTACTGGTCTAGTTATGTGTTGTACTTTCGGAGATCAAACAGATATTGAATGGTGGAAGAAGTATAATTTGCCACTTAAATATATATTTACTGATGATGGTAGAATAATTGATTCAGTTCCTAACTATGGAGGAATGAAAATTAAAGAAGCTAGAAAACAAATAATTGAAGAATTAAAAGCTGGTGGATATGTTGTTAAAATTGAAGAATTAGAGCATGAAGTTCAAACACATGAAAGATGTGGTAAAGAAGTAGAGTATACAGTTATGAAACAATGGTTCATCGATATAATGAATCATAAGGAAGATTTCATTAAAATTGGTAATGAAATAAACTGGTATCCTGCACATATGCATAATAGATATAATGAATGGGTTGAAAATGTATTATGGGATTGGTGTATATCAAGACAAAGATATTTTGGAGTACCATTCCCAGTATGGTATTGTAAAAATTGTGGTGAACCAATTTTTGCAAATGAAAAAGATTTGCCAGTTAATCCATTAGCAGATAAACCTAAAACTGATAAATGTCCAAAATGCGGATGTACAGAATTTATTCCAGAAACAGATGTTATGGATACATGGGCTACTTCTTCAGTAACACCACTTATTAATATGAGGTATGGTGAACAAGATAATTTTGAATCAATTTTAAAACCAATGAGTTTAAGAACGAATGCATCAGAAATAATTAGAACATGGGATTTCTATACAATAGTTAAGAGTTTCTATCACTTTGGAACTAGACCTTGGGATAATGTAATGATTTCAGGATTTGTTATGGCTAACAAAGGAGAAAAAATAAGTAAGTCTAAAGGTAATAGTAAAGTAGAGCCAATGGATCTTATTAATGACTATTCAGCTGATGTATTAAGATATTGGGCTGGAACTGGAAGACTTGGTACTGATATCGTATTTAGTGATGAAACATTATTAAGAGGTAAGAAACTAATTAATAAGATATGGAATGTTTCAAAATTTATTGAAATGCATTTACAAGATTATAAAGATAAAGAATTTACTGATTTCGAATATATTGATAAATGGATTTTAGGTAAGTATCAAGAAATGGAAAAACAATTCATTAAATACTTAGATGATTATGAAGTAGGATTAGCATTAAACTTACTTGAAAAGTTCTTCTGGAACTTCTGTGATAATTATATTGAAATTGTAAAACATAGATTATATAGACCTGAAGAATTTGGATATATTCCAAGATATTCAGGTCAAAAGACAGTTTATACTATTCTTTATAAATTATTACAAGACTTTAGTATTTACTTCCCATATATAACTGAAGAAATATATCAAGAGTTATATCATGATAACAAATCAATACATATAAC
>CAMKQS010000050.1 GCA_946414975.1 uncultured Caryophanales bacterium
ATTTCCTGCAAGTGGTATTCCAACTGAGCCAGACTTATTTACATCATCATGTGCAAGTGTAACACAGGCAAGTGCTTCAGAAAGGCCATATCCTTGTGTTATTTTAGCATCAGAATTATGATTTTTTAAATACTTATTAACTCTGTCCTCTAGACTCTTAGAAAGCAAATCTCCTCCACTTACAACATACTTTAAAAATGATAAATCTAGTCTTCTTACATTTTTACTATTTATTAATGCTTCAAATAAGGTTGGTACTCCAAGTACACAAGTAGGTTTTGTTTTCTTAAACAAAATATCAAACTTTTTAGCATTAAATCTTGGAACCAATATTGTAGAACATCCAAGTGCAAGTGGTGTATGCATTAATACAGAAAGACCAAATCCATGAAAATTAGGCATAATTGCAAGAGCTGAATCTCCTTGTTCTAATCTTATTAAATCAATTTCTTCTCCTTTAGCTGCAAAAATAAAAGCTCTATTTTGAATAACAACATTTTTAGATTTTCCAGAAGTTCCACCTGAATGAAGTATAACAGCTGGTGTATTTTTTCCATAATGTTTTTTTTCTATATTAGGTAGTTTTCTACCAATATCATATGCTTTTTTATACGATATAAAATTATCTCTCTTAGGATATTGTTTAAATTTTCCTATATTGCTTATATAAAATATAACCTTTTTTACTAAATTTAAAGAGTTAGAAGGAGATACAAATATTACTTTTTCCATATTCATACCATCTATAAATTTTTCTATTTTGCTATATCTAGCATCATATATTATAAGATACTTACTCAAAGTAGAATTTAAAGTTTCTTTTATTTCTTCTGGAGCTGATAAAGGATGTGTCATATTAGCAATCGCCCCTATTTTATTAAGAGCATATAAAGAAATTAACACCTCAGGTATATTAGGAAGCATAATAGTAACAATATCACCTTTTTTTATACCAATATAATTAAAATACTTAGCCATATTATCAATTTTAGTAACAATATTTTTATAATTAAATTTTTCACCCATATATTTTATAGCTATATTTCTAGGATACTTTATAAATGAATCATATACCTGATCATACATGGATATATCAGGTATTTTATAATTTAAATCATCATTTGTATAAAACTTTCTCCATGGTCTATCTAATTTTTTTTTCTTTCTAAATAAATCAAAAATCCACATTTATATCATCTCCTTTATTATATTTCTAAGCTTATCATTTTCTTTATCTAAATCTCCTTTTATAGTTATTGCTTTATGAAATTCAATTTTTAAACTTTTAGAAAATAATCTATACTTACCAGTAATACAAAAGGGAACTATCTTAGTATTTGTATCTTTTGCCATCTTTACTGCACCTATTTTAAAAGGTAAAAGTCCTCTTCCTTTTTCTGTAGTTCCTTCTGGAAATATACCAATTAAACATTCATTTTTTAAATATTCTTCTGCCCTAACTAATGAATTATGACTCTTTTTAGATCTATCTACTGGAATTAACCCCATATTAGCAAACAATATTTTTTTTAAACCTTTCCATAACTCTTTTTTAGCTAAAAAATGCACACTTCTCTTAGTGGCACTAATAAGCAAAAAACAATCTAAAATACTAGTATGTCTTCCAGCTAGTATTATTCTACCTTCTTTAGGAATATTTTCAATCCCTATATACTTAGGTCTAATAAATGTGTTAGTTAAAAACTTAATAATAGGTCTCAAAAATCTATATAATTTAGAATCCATATAATCACCACTTATCTTTATTAATTATATCATAAAAATAATAAAAAAATAACATACTATCTTAGTATGTCATTTTAATTGATTGAATTTGTTGTTTTACTTTCTGATATGGTTTTGGTAGTTTAGTTATATCTGATACTCTTTTACTATTTTTAATATCAAGATATACTTTTAAAATATTTTTAATATCATTTAAATCTTCTTTTAATGAACTACCATCGGTTATATTGGCAGAAAGTAATTCACCCAGATTTTCTATATGATTATTTTCTTTATCAAACCAAGGTATATTATATCTTATTAAAATATTATCAAAACCGTAAATACATTTAGTCTGAATATTAATAGATTCAAAGAAATTATTTAAATTTTCTTCACTCATATCATTTGTAGAAATACATATATTAGGGCCACCCTTTTGGCTAATTACAGATACAAGTAATGGACTTCCTGGATGATTACCTAAATTTTCTACATATGCAATATTCGTTAATTTTCTAAATATAAGATATTCACGATTATAAATATTAAAAGCTTTCTCTTTAATAAAATCCTTTTTCATAAAATCCCCCCAACAGGGAAGTATTTTATCAATAAAAATTATGTTTGTCAAATTAATATTCTTATATTTTATTAAATCTATTTTCTATTCTATCTTTGCCAAATAATTTTAATATTTCATATAAATCTGGTGTATTTTTTTTACCTGTAAGCGCTACACGAATAACAGTTGCAATATCAGCAACATTTCCTTTGTAATTTTCAGGATTCTTTTTATAATCTTTCATATTTGCAGCATAACCTAATGATTCTGCTAATTCTTTAATCTTATTAAACCAAGTATCTTTATCATCATTAATATCATAATAATCATTAATATAAGTATTAATAATATTTTTAATTTCACTTATATCAGTTATTTTCATCCATTCATAATTAGGATTAAATAATTCATCATACATATAATATATTAAATCATAAATATCTGAATATTTAGCTATATCTTTACGAGGTTTTTCTTGTTCTCTTTCTATATTAATTATATTTTTATAATAATCAACATCTTTTTCTATTAATTCTTTTAATTTATTATCATAAGTACATGCCCAAGAGTAAGACTCATCATATAATTCATCTTTATTCATACGCGATATGATATTTTTAGAAATATCTTCTAGCTTCATCAAATCATATAATGCTCCTGATGAACTCATTTTTTTAGGATCAAATTTAAACTCAGTAAATGGCAATTCTGGATTATTATCTCTCCACTCTTCATAATTAGAATTAATAATTGTAAGTAATGATTCAACTACTGCACTCTTTGGATATCCTTTTTCTTTAAAGTACTCCATATTAGCTTCTGGGTCTTTTCTTTTACTAATCTTACGAAGTTTACCATCTTCTTTTTTTTGAATTAATGGTGTATGAATATATTTAGGTGGTTGAAATCCAAAAGATTCAAACATTTCAAAATGCTTAGTAACACTAGGTAACCATTCTTCTCCACGAACTACTATTGTTGTATGCATCAAATGATCATCTACTACATGCGCAAAATGATAAGTTGGAAGCATGTTATCTGATTTCATAATAACATCATCAATATCGTTTTCATTTAAATGAAGTCTACCTTTAGCAAGATCATCATACCAAATCTTATTTTCAAAATCTCCTTTAGATTTAAAACGAATAACAAACTTCTCACCATTTTTTATTCTTTCATATGCTTCATCAATACTAATCTTACGGCACTTACTAAATCTACCATAATATCCCGTTCTAACCTTCATTCCTTCTTGTTTTTTTCTTAAATTTGAAAGTTCATCAGATGTACAAAAACATGGATAAGCACGTCCTATACTAATTAAATGTTTAATAAATACGTGATATATTTCTTTACGTTCACTTTGAATATAAGGACCATAATTACCTATAACTTCACCATTATATTCATATTCATCTGGAACTATATTATAATAATTTAATATATCCATTATAACTTTAACAGCATCCTCTTTTTCACGTGCTTTGTCTGTATCTTCATTTCTTAAATAGAATATTCCATTAGAATTTTTAGCTATCAAATAATCTGTAATTGCTTGATAACATCCTCCTATATGCATAAAACCTGTTGGAGAAGGTGCAAAACGAGTTACTTCTCCATTAACATTTCTATCAGGATACATCTTCTCTATATCTTCTATAGTTTTAGTAATATCCGGAAATATTAAATTTGCTAAATCAACAGTTGTCATAAAAACACTCTCCTTTAATTCACTAACAAGAATTATAACAAATTATCTAATAATTGTAAATAAAAATGATTACCTATGGTAACCATTTAATCCAATCATTTCTAATTCATCTTCTTTTAGATTATTATATAAATCATCAAGAGAATATACACTTAATACTTCTTCCAACATACCATATTGATATAAACTATATACTTTATCAAAAAATTCATTATCCTGGTAATCATTTAAATCATATATATCAATATTATTATTTTCAACTAATTCATTATCTTTTTTTATATTTTTATCTTTTATATAGGCATTATATATTTCTTTTTTGCTAGGTAATTTAGGATACATTTTTCTATATTCATCATATTTTTTTACAATACTTAAAAGAACTAAATAATAATCTTTTCTCTTTTTTAATATTTCTTTAATATTTTTTTTATAAGATTTATTATCTCTAAACATTATTACTCTATAATCATACTCAGATAAATTATAAATTATATTTCTCTGTACTAAATGTTGAATATACTTTTGACTCAATATTAAATTTTTAGCAACTATATAATCTTTTTTATACAATACTTTAATTCTTCTATTATTATTTTCATCATCAATTATAACAATATCACCATAATCTTGAAATAACTCTTCAAAATCATTTACAATTTTTTTATTTTTTTCTCTAATTTCTTTAGAGTCTTCAAATCTTGTAGTATACTTAGATATAAAATTATAATCGCCAGATTTAATTGGTATATATTTTTTACACTCTTTATCTTTAGCTATAACTAAATGATACATAATCTCACCAACTTGATTATATAACAAATATTATCGTGTGTCAAAAACTAATAATATAAACTATTTATATTTATTTCTTGCTTTATATAAAACAGCAACTAATATAGCGCATACTATCAATGATATACCTATAATTACAAAAACTATTGATACATATTTATTCCTATCATCCACTTTTATAATTTGTTTTTTTATTGGTACAGTTATATTAACATTATTAGTTTTTTTTGTATATGATCCATTATTATCACTTATATCTAATAAAGCAGAATTAGAAATTATATACTCTTCACTATTCTTACTTTTATATTTAGATAAATCTTCTATCTCATTTACTTTTGTATTTATTAAAAATATATATTCATGTCCATAAAATCCTTCACTATTTAAAAAATCAGATTTCGCACTTATATTTATTTTATTAAAACTATCCTCTTTAGATATACTTATATCAAAATTTGAAGTAACATCTATGTTTTCATCATTTTTTATTGTTATATCTTTATTCTCTATTGTAAAACATTTTTCAAAATTATCTATAATATTATATTTATTATATAAATTATTTGTTCCATCTTTATTAATATAAGGAACTCTATGAGTTATTTTATAAGTAAATTCTTCATTTTTTTCTACAATTATTTTACTGGCACTCTTTATTGGTTCTTCAATAGAGAAAGGTATTAAAGAATCTGGTTCAAATCTATACATTCCTCCACCAAATCCCTCATAATCTGAAGAATTATACCACCATGACTTTAAAAAATCCGGTTCTCCTAAATAATAAGTTAATTCAAATTCACTACCACTAAATAATATAGTCGTCCATGCATATTTGTAATTTGAATCACTATATGTTTCATAATTAGAAGATTGTATTGCATTTTCTAAAATTCTTGTTTTAGTATAATCTGTTTCCGTTGTAAGGGTATTAGCTTTTAGATGTTTTAAACTTTCGTAAGCAATACAACCAGAATTAGTTAAATTTGTACAAACAGAATTGTAATCTTCATAAATATAAGCTTTATCAATTCCTGATTCTATTTTTAATGCTTGACTATAATCTAAATCTTTTAGTGTTCCATAACCTTTAATATTAATTTTTTTACCATTACTATCAATAAATTCATACTTTAAAGTTGCAGATCTTAATCCATTTAATAACACTTGTACACTTGTCTTATCAAACCCAATACTAGGTCTTTCTGTTTGTATTTTTTCACCATTATATGTATATGATTTTAAAATTAGCTCTCTATTTGAATCATCTGGATTTGAATAACCAAAAACACAGTTGTTTAAAGTAATCTTTAAATTAACAACATTACCATGATATAATCCTACATTATTATACATAATATATATTTTTTTAGATGAACAATCATTTTCATTATCTAAATAGAAATACCCTATTTTGCTATAATCAACTTCACTATCATAAAATACTCTTTTATCTATCGCCTCATTAGATGATGATATCAAATGATAATTACTAGTAGTTGTACTTGCATTTTTCATATTAAAAGTAAATCCATAATTAGTATCAACTTTATAAATTCCTTCTTGTCCTTGATTTATAACTTGAATAACGCTTTTAGTATTTACAATACTCATAGCAGCAATAAAAAATATAAATAAAATTAAAATTTTCTTTAATATTCTCATGCCATCACCTACTATAAAAATAGTATCAAAAAATAATATATTTTTCAATAAAAAAGAAATATTAATTATTATTTTTAATATTTCTTTTTTTATTGTATAAACTATAAGCTATTAAGATTATAGTTGAAACACTTGATATTAAAACTCCAGGAACAATTCCTTCAGAATAATACTTCATTTTAATACTATGTTTTCCTTTATTAAGCTTTATTCCAATAAAATCTCCAGCTACTTTTTCATATTTTACTTTTTTACCATCTACATAGACATTCCATCCCTTATCATATGGAATTGACATGAATAATGTCTTATTTTCAGGAACATTAATATCTCCGCTTACTGCATTATTTTTTACAACAACACTTTGTAATTGATTCTTCTTTAATTTATTGATTGCTTTTTTAAAGACAGCCATATCCAAATAGTATAAATCTATTTTATCTTTTGGTTTTGACCTGCTATTTTCAACTCTAACTTCAATTTCACTATTTCCATACTTATTTTTATTCTCTATTACAACTGTTCCTATATTTTCACTATCAAGAGATGTAACATATTCATCATTTATATAAATTGTATCATAAACTGACCAGTTAATCGCAACATCATAATTCGTTGTAAGATATATATCATTATCATTATCAATTATAAATTTATATTTATTATCACCTAAATATTCTTTCTTATATGGTTTTAAAACTTTCTCATCAATGCCACTAATAGATTTAACAAACCTATTTAAATTTTCAAAACTATTAGAATTATTACCACTATTATAAAGTTCATCATAATTATTATCAATTAAATATCCAATAGATAATGCATATGGATTTTTATAAATATAAATATTTTTCTTCTCATATATTTTTTTAAATGAATTATATTTTGTAATCTTAAATTTATCTATTTCATTATATAAAGTTTTATCTAATTTATCTTTACTATTTATATATTTAATTCCTAGTAATGAATCAAATATAGGTAGTTTATTATGATCATATATAACTGTTGTATATGTAAGAGATCCTCCATGATCTTTAAAGAATCTATATAGATCTCCATCATTAGTTGAAAGTGCTGTTGTAACTCCATGAGTATTACAAGTATGACTATCTAGGTAACTGTAATAATAATTTCCATCCATTCTATAAAAATTATCTTCAATGCTATTTAAATTGTGACAAGCTTCACTATAAAACATAGAATAACTATTAACTACTTTTAAAGTTTTTACTGTTACTAGCGTATTTACATAGTTAAAAGTAAGTTCTCCTATTACTATTAAAAATATAAGAACACTAATAATTATTTTTTTATTTATTCTAGTATATATAAAGAATAACACAAGATATACAAAAGCAAATATCTCACTTATTAAAATATCACTTGAATCTAAAAATACTAAATATATTTTACTTACCTTATTAGATATAAATAAATATATCAAAAATAGTATAATAAAATATCTAAGTTTTATTTTATCATTACTATAAAAACATTTAGCTGCAAGATATATAACAAAAAATACATAAAGATAAGTAAATCTATCTATATACCCATTTGGAAAAGAAAATGCTTGAAAGAATAATTGTAAATGTGGAATAACCGTACTTGCTATAAAAAATAGAATAACAGCTAAACTTAAAAACTTTTCTTTTCGTTTTATCTTTTTATTAAAGAAATATAAGAACATTAAAGCAAAAGAAAATAAACTTACATATAATACTGGTCTATTTCTACCTAATACTGATGTTGTATTATGCGTACCAATATATGTTTTAGAAAATACTGTATTTAAAAATGATTTATATATTTGTTCTAGATTTATTTTTAATAATGTTTTATCTAGAGAAAAACGCATAACATGACTTAAATTAATTAATGATGGAATAAGTATAATAGAAGCAATTCCACCTGCAATTAAACTAAAGAGTGCAAATCGAATAATAATTTTATAATACTTTTTAATGTCTCTAAACTTATACTTACAAAATAATTCATATAGGAAATAAATAACACAAAATATGCAAAGCATATATGCCATATAAAAATTAAATATAATTGCAAGAGCTAATGTAACCACATAATATGTAATATTTCCATCAATTAATTTATTTATTCCTATCATAACAAGTGGCGTCATATAAATAACATCAAGCCACATATTATTAAAATAATAAACTGTTGTAAATCCCATTAAAGCATAACTTATCGCAAATATTAAATTAGAGAATCTAGGCTTATATTTATAATTTAAAAATGAATTCATAAATAAACTACATAAACCAAATTTAAGAAGCATTATTACAAATGTCATAAATGGAGTATGTATTTTTGGTGTAAACATATAAAGAATATTAAATGGACTAGCTAAATAATATCCAACTGTACTTGCCATGTTTCCACCAAGGCCTTTACTAAATGAATAAAATATCGAATCATTCATAGTAAATACATCATGCATATAATTATATAAAGAGTTATATTGACTAGCCATATCGGCAAGCAAGTAGTTTTCTCCACCTTTAAAATGGCCGCCATTATTAATAAATTCTAAAACAACAGTAACGCTAACAATAATTAAAATTGGTATAAAGAATGCAAGTAGTGCAATTATTATTTTCTTTTTATCTAACTTCATAATATTACCTCTAGTAATAATTATATATAAATTTTCAAATCTTGTCTATACATAAAATAAAAATTCATGATTGTCATGAATTTTATAATGCAGTTTTAGAAATAGTTATAACTGGACGAACAGTACCATCGCTCCTAATGTATATAAAGTATAATAAAAACAAAAAAAAGTGCAAGTCATTTACACATTTTTTTGTTAAATAATTATTAATACTAATCAATTACTTTTCCATTATAAGTACAAGTTAAACTATCATCATCTTTAAATGCTTCAATAGCATAATTATATACATTATCAAAACTTGTATCAGAATATTTATCTGCATCATCATAATCTTGAGCATACATTTTAATTAATTCTGAGTATTCAAATGATAGTTTTATTTCTTTTTCTTTTGATGAAATATCATTAATACTTGCATCAATTTCTGGTGCATTTATTCCATAACCTTTTAAAGTCGTTTCATAACTTTCTTCTAATTTTTCTTTAGTATAGGAATTAAATAAGCTTTGATATTGTTCACTATCATTTAATAGTTTAATATCAAATATCATATCTATAGTAGTAGCATTGTCATTAACAAAATTAATGATCATAGAATTTTCTACTGATATTTCATCTCCACTTGTATTTGTATTTGATTTACAAATAATTTGTTTATCTTTAATTTTATTAATAGTCTTTTCATTAGACGTACTATTATTGTTGTTATCTAAATTATTAGTTTTATTCTCTACTTTATTATTACAACCAGAAAATAAACAAATCATTGTAAATACTATTACTATACTTAATATTTTTTTCACATCTATTCACCTACCTATCTATTAGTATTATAGCACTTTTATTTATTATTTAAAAGAGCTAAATAGTAGCTCCTTTAGGACATCTATTACCCCAGGTATCTATTAATTTACTATTTTTAAATATTTTTAATATTTCACAGTTATTACTACATCCATTACATTCTAAACCTTTTGTTATAAACTCTATATTAGACATATTAAAATTATATATTTTATCTGTTTTATACTTTTTAGATATAATTGCAACACCTAAAGCTCCCATTAAATGACCATTATCATCTACTATTATATCTTCATTTAAAACCTCTTTAAAATACTTTACAACACCTTTATTTTTACTAACTCCTCCTTGAAATATAATAGGGTCCTTTATTTTTTTACCTTTTCCAACATTATTTAAATAGTTTAATACTACACTTCTACATAATCCTGCAACTATATCTTTTAAGGCATATCCTGATTGTGCTTTATGTATTAAATCAGATTCAGCAAAAACTGTACAACGAGCAGCTATTTTTACTGGATTATTACTTTTTAGTGCAAGAGTACCAAAATCGTTAATATCTACTCCTATTCTTTTTGCTTGGCTAGATAAAAAAGCTCCTGTTCCTGCTGCACACAATGTATTCATAGCATAATCGACAATTATTCCATTATTTATTATAATTATTTTAGAGTCTTGCCCACCTATTTCTAAAATTGTTCTTACATCTGGATGTAAAGATATTGTTCCTATAGCATGAGCTGTTATTTCATTTTTTACAATATTTGCATCTAACATTAATCCTATTAATTTTCTAGCACTTCCTGTTGTACCAATTCCCTTTAATATATAATTATCATTTATTTGACTCTTTAAAGATTTTATTAAATTTTTTACTGAATTAATTGGATTACCCTCTGTCCATATATAATCTTTAGCAATTATATTATTATCATCATCAATAACTACACCTTTAGTAGATATTGAACCTATATCAACTCCTAGATAACATTCTTTCAATTTATAATCTCCCCTTTTTCATTTTAAGCATATCAATAAACGCTTCTATTCTTGTTTCTACTCCTACTTTAGAAGTATTAGTATCAAAACTAAAAAAGATTACTGGTACATTATTTTTTTGTGCGATATCATTTATTAGCGGCATGGCACCTATTTCTGGAGTACAAAAACTTGATTTTATATGAACTATACCATCATATTTCTTTTTACATAAATATTTAGTATGATATACATTATCTAATGCATCAGCCCCTAATTTATATTTTATATTTTTCATTTTTCTCAAATACTTTCTTACTTTCTTTCTTTTCTTAAGTAATAAATATGTTACATTTGTAAATCTTTTTATAGATATCTTATATTTAGCAAGCTCATATTCTATATTATAATTAGAATTATCTTCCATTAAAGTATATAATTCACCTATTATACCTACTTTTAGACAATTTTTAGGTTTATCAATTTTAATTTTTCTAAATCTTTTTTTATATCTCCCATATAACCTTTTTAAATGAAATAATCCTTTACAATTATAAAAATCTTTTAACATTTCTTTCTTCAATCTTATAAACGATCCTTTATCTACTTCAAAACCTATATTTTCTCTTATATAGTCATCTATTCTATCCATATATTTAACCATAGAAAAAGCTATAATTAAATATCTAAGTGATTTATATATTTTAATATTAGGATCAATAGTTTTAAATATTTTTTTTATTCTTTTTATATCTGTTTTACCTGCTGTTATTAAATTATACATTTTAAATTTATAACCTAATTTTTTTAA
>CAMKQS010000051.1 GCA_946414975.1 uncultured Caryophanales bacterium
TTTGAGACATTTTCCAAAGTTATTACTTAAGACATTATCATAAATTAATCATAAATAATAATCTGATTGATTATTTTTTTCTTGAAAAAGTATATGTAATATGCTATAATTATGAAGAAGATAGGAGATGTGTATGAAAAAGAAAAAAGCGTTTACACTTATAGAACTTATTGCTGTATTAGTAATACTTGCGATAGTCGCACTTATAGTAACACCACTTGTTATGAGTATAATTAAAAAATCTAAAGTATCGGCAGATATGAGGAGTATTGATGCATATGGAAGGTCAGTAGAAATAGGAGTTGCTTCTTATTTGTTAGATCATCAAGATTTTCCAACTAGTTTTGAAGATATTACAGTAGAATATAGAGGATCTACGGTTGTATGTAGTGATGTTGCAGTTAACATGGATGGAAGTATATACTTAAATAAATGTGCTGTAAATGGAACAATAGTAAAAGATCCAAAATCTTCAACTGGATATTATCAGTTTGGTAAAGATACAGGAAGCTATATGTTCTATCACTTAGAAAATGTATCTGATAATTCTTCTCAACAATCTGGTAATTCTGGATCTAGTCAAGGAAGTAACCAAGGATCTAGTCAAGGAAGTAATCAAGCAGTTACTCCAGGTAGTTTAATAACTTATGGAGGAGTTTCGTTCTATGCTATACCATCAAATGTTAGTGGGTATACAGTTCTTATGAAAGCTCAACCTTTAACTTATGATGAGATTGTAGCGCTAAATACAGGAGTTAATGTTACAAATACAAATGGTTATGGAGCTATTCCATATTATACTGGTGATAATTGTAATAATACTGATTCTTCAGGATGTAAGACTGATTATGCTTCATCGAATGTTAAAATTGTAATTGATGCATGGGCTTTAAATCATTCAAGTAATTTAAAACCTGGTGAAGAATATAGTATTATGACTATTGAACAACTTGTAAATGGTGGTTATATACTAAATAATGGTAATTATGTAATTACTGATAGAGTGGATAGTAGTTTTTATGAGCTTGGAGTATCTTATTGGGCACTTGATACTAATGGAAATGTAGTATATTCAGGAAGTCGTACATTTAGAAATGTTCCAGTATATGATGTTGCAGCCGTAAGACCAATTATCGTAGTAAAAACATCATCAATAAGACCAAATAATTCTAATAGCAATAACAGTGGTATTAATAATGTTAATAATAATACAAATAATAAAGCAAATCCATATACAGTAGATAATATTATTATTTATGTAGCATTACTTGTAATTGTTGTGTGTGTAACTGTTTTAATTATTTACTTATTAAATAAGAACAAAAACAAAGATGAAAAAAATAACAAAGAAGACAAAAAATAAAAAATTGTCTTTTTTTGTTGACATTTAAATATTTAATATTATAAAATTAATATGTGATAGTAGGAGGTTTTAAGAGTATGATTTTTGATAAAATGCTTAAATATATTAATGTTACAAGATTTAAAAAAGATAGTGATTTAAAGTTAATTATCCCTGATAATTTTATTGAAGTAGGAAAAAAAATTAATAAAAATATTAACAAAATAAAAAATACTAAGTTTGATTATATTGTTAAGCCTGATTTAATAAGATTTAATAATGGAGAAGGAAAATGTATTTTTGAAGATTCAATTAGAGGAAAAGATGTATTTATTTTAAGTGATGTTTCAAATTATTCTATTACATATGATTCTCAAATTGGAATTCATCATATGATGCCTGATGAACATTTTCAAGATATAAAAAGAATGATTAATGCAACTTGTGGGCATGCCAAAAGACTTATAGTATGTATGCCTTATATGTATCAATCTAGACAAGATAAAAGAAATGGTAGAGAATCATTAGATTTAGCTATGGCACTTGGTGAATTAAGACACTACGGTGTATCAGAAATCATTACTGCTGATGTTCATAATAAGTCTGCCTGTGATAATGCATCACCTCAGATGCCTATTAACAATTTTTATTGCAGTGATGATATTATTTTAAACCTTATAGAAAAAGAATACTTAGATTTAAAAAAATCAATGGTGGGTAGTCCGGATTTTGGTGCTATTCCAAGAGCCAATTTTTATGCATCAATTTTAGGTGGATTACCACTTGGAGTATTTTATAAACAAAGAGATTATAATGTTGTTGATAATGGATTAAATCCAATAAAGAAACATAAATTTTTATTTGATGGCGATATAGTTGGAAAAGACGTTATAATAGTTGATGATATGATCGCAACAGGTGGATCAATACTAGATTCTGCTAAACAATTAAAAGATAAGAAAAAAGTGGGTAAAGTATTCTTGGTTGCAACTTTTGGATTATTTACAAAGGGATATGAGATGTTTGATGAAGCATATAAAAATGGTGTTTTTGACAAATTATATGTTACTAATTTAAATTATGTTCCAAGTGAAATAAAAAATAAACCTTGGTTTGAAGAAGTTGATTGTTCAATGAAACTTGCAAATATAATATGTAATATTAATGAAGATAAACCTATAGGTAATTTATTAAATGCTAAACAAGAGACTGTTGAAAAGATAAAAATGTTAAGAAAATATTAACATTTTTTTATTATACAAAATTTACTTTTTGTTTACATATATTTAACTTTTGTAAAAAAATATATTTAAAAAAATATAATGTTTTGATATAATTATATTAATTGTGAATAGAGGTTTGTTATGAAAAAAAATTATGAAGAAGAGTTAGAAAAAATTAATAAATATTTAGAAAAAGATAAAGAAAGAAATAAAAACAATCCGCTTTTAAATGGTAGTGCTACAAGATTAAGTAGATTAGATAGAATAAAAAAGGAAAGTAAAGATAACGTAGAAGATGATGCAATTGATTTAATTGATGAAAAAGAAAAAGATGTAACAGAATTAATTGATGAAGAGGAAGAAAAAGATGTAACAGAATTATTTA
Source organism: uncultured Caryophanales bacterium (assembly GCA_946414975.1). The sequence continues at coordinate 2,951 of CAMKQS010000051.1, forward strand.
ATGATAAGAAAGAAAAAAAAGAAAGAAGAACAAAAGCATCTGAATATCAACCACATAAAAAGTATAATATAATACTTGCAATATCTTTAATATCATTTTTCTTGTTTTCCTCATTATTTATAATATCAACTCATTCAACTTTACTTGTAAAAAAACCGTTTAATTATGTTTCAATTGTTCTTGCAATAATTGGTTTTATTACTACTATAGTATCAATTGTATTAAAAATAACTCATAGAGATTTAGAAAAGGGAAATCATAAATTTAATGTTAAACTCACTATAACAACTATAATATTATCCTTATTTATGTTATTTATGATAGTTCTTTTAAATGTTTTTGAGTTTTGGAATTATATAGATATTATATATGTTAGAAAGAAAAAAATCTTTATTATATCATTGATAATAATATTTATATTTGCATTAATATTTGTTATTAGATTAATTAGACACAAAAGATTTAAAGATAATACAAGAAGAGTATTATTAACTCTATTTCTGATATGTGTTTGTAGTGGCTTTACTGGTTTTATATTTACTTTATATGGACCAATTACTGGATTTAAGGAATGGCTAATTACAACAGCAATGCCAACTATGGATCATCAAAAATATTGTAAATGGTTTTATAGTGATGCAGAAATAGAGAAAATTATGAGTAAAAACTATATTGTTGAAAGTGGAGAATCTACTGATAAAAAATTAATAACTAAAGAAGAGACTAAAAAATATAAAGACGAATACGAAAGACAAATTTTAGAGCACGAAGAAGGCGAACAATATAAAATTATAAAATTGGAAGTAGCCGATATGCCTGCATATTTAGCTGCAATATATGATCCTACTATGATAAAAGTAGAGTATACTAAAGAACTTGGATCACGTGGAGAGTATGTTACTAAAATGGCTGAGAGAAATAATGGTATTTTAGCTATTAATGGTGGAGGATTCTTAGATCCAGGAGGAAGTAGTTGGGGAGGTACTCCTACAGGAATTACTATTTCTAATGGGAAGGTTATTACAAATAATGAATATGGTCTTGCTATTAACTCTGGTGGTGTAATTGGATTTACAGAGGATGGAACACTTATGCTGCTTAAAGTTAATACAGCTAAAGAAGCATTAAATCAAGGTGTTGTTAATGCAGTATCTTGGGGACCATTCTTAATAGTAAATGGTATTTCATCTAAAATCAGCGGAAATGGTGGTTGGGGAATTGGTGCTAGAAGCGCAATTGGCCAACGTAAAGATGGAGTTGTTTTATTGTTAGTAGTCGATAGTAATGCAAGTAGAACTAAGGGTGCTACTATGGGCGATTTAACTGACATAATGGAAAGATATGGAGCCGTTAATGCATCAAACTTAGATGGTGGAACATCTAGTGTTATGGTATTACCAAAACAAGTTGCAAAACAAAATTGGAATGCTCCTTGTACAGATTATTTTACAAATGCATATTGTGCAATTAACGATCCAATTGATTCAACAGGTACACATCAAACAAGATATATTGCAACATCATTTGTAGTACTAGATAAAAATGAAGCAACGAATACAACAAGTCAATATTAGAAACTAGATATCTAGTTTCTTTTAAAATATGAGGTTGATATGAGAAAAATAATAATTATAATAATAAGTATAGTTTTATTTATAGGTATATTTATACTATATGCATTTTATAATCCCTTTTTAACTATTAAATTAATTGATGATAAAGAATATACTTTAAATTTGAATGATAAATATATAGAAAAAAAAGCAAAAGCTAATAGTTTAATATTTAACTTGGATAAAAAAATAAAAATAAATGGTAAAGTTAATAATAAAAAAGTAGGTACTTATAAAATAAAATATACAATTAAATATTTATTTAAAAGAAAAAGTTTATACAGAATTGTTAAAATAATAGATAAAGTATCTCCAGAAATTAGATTAGAAGGTGGAGATATGGAAATATACGTTAATGATAATTTTGAAGAACCTGGTTATAATGCAATAGATAATTATGATAAGGATATTACTGATAAAGTAAAGATAGAATCTAATTTAGATAATACTAAAGTAGGGGATTATGAAATTAAATATACTGTATCTGATTCTAGCAATAATAAGACTGAAAGTTTAAGAAAAGTAAAAGTAATTGAAAGACCTGTTGTAGTAAAAAATGAACCTTCAGGTTATAATGATATAATTGTTAAATCTGAACCTACTTATATTAATGGTATTTTAATAGTAAATAAGAAATATGCTTTACCTGCTGATTATAATCCTGGGGTTAATCCAGAAGCAGCAGCAGCATTAAGCTTGTTACAACAAGGAGCTAGTGCGGCAGGATTTAGCATGCCACTTTTATCAGGATTTAGATCATATACAACGCAAAAAGCACTATATAATAGTTATGTTGCTATTGATGGAGTAGAGGTTGCAGATACATATTCAGCTCGTCCAGGACACTCTGAACATCAAACAGGACTTGCATTTGATGTTGGAAATATTGATTATGGTTATGGTGATACTCCTGCTGGTATGTGGTTAGCAGAACATTGTCATGAGTATGGTTTTATAATAAGATATTTAAAAGGAAAAGAAAGTATTACAGGATATAATTATGAACCATGGCATATCAGATATGTAGGAGTTACTGTTGCATCAGAAATACACACTAGAGCAATTACATTAGAAGAATATTTAGGTATATAAAAAATCGATATTTAATTATCGATTTTTTAACATTTCTTCTACTTTTAAAGTGTTCTTAAAATTCATCTTAGCAATACTATTTAAATAATCAATCCCTTTATCTTTAGCGATATTAAAAGCTACTTCATCAACAATTTCTGATGCTCCTTTTGGAAGAATAATACCTAATTCATCAGATAATTTGTTAAACTCTTTTATAAAAATATATCTACTTATTAAAGATGCAGCAGCTACAGCTAAACTTTTAGATTCTCCTTTAGTTAAGAATGTAATATTTTTAACTACATTAACACTATTTCTTAAATAATTATAATATATAAAATCTTTAGCAAACTCATCTACTATTATGTAATCATATGATTGTGTTTTTTCTCTTAACTTATATAGCACATTATTATGCATTATTGCTTTAATTTTATTTAGATTTAAATCTTTAGAGTATTTCTGATTATATTCAGTATTTGTTAGTATCATAGATTCATATGGTATTTTCTTAATTATTTTAGGTACTACTTCTAATATTTTATCATCTGACATTTGTTTAGAATCTTTAACTCCTAGTTCTTCTAAGTATGGAATATTATCTTTTGATACATATGCAGCTGTTACTACTATAGGTCCAAAGTAGTCACCAGTACCAACTTCGTCAGATCCAATACTTGAAGAATTATATATTTTAGGATCTACCTTAATAGTTTTATCTAATTTATCACTTTTATTAGTTGCTGAATTTTTTACATCAACTTTACCACTATTAATTCTTTCTGTAGTAATCCAGAAATCACTAGCCAAATCAGCATCAGATCCTTGAAATACAACTTTACCAGATTCATATAAGGTAATTACAGTATCTCCATCTTTTGCTTGCCATTTGGCATATGGTGGAGTTTTTTCTCTCTTGCACCAATCTAATTCTTCATCCATCATTTTTTGTGTTTTCTCACATACTCTAAATGTAATAACATTATTTTTTTTCATAAACATCCCTCAAAACTATTCTACCATATTTTATAAAAAAATACTTTTATTTTACATATTTTTATAATATAATTTACATGGTGATAGTATGATTTTGTCATTAATTATTTTAATATTTATAGCTATGGGAGTAATAGTAGGTGCCAAAAGAGGATTTACCTATCAATTAATAAAAATGATAGGTACAATACTAATTATAATAATTGCATATTTATTTAAAGATATGTTTGCAAACTTTTTAGCTGATAACTTTAATTTCATAAATTTAGATAAAGATATAAGTATAATAATATATAAATTTATATCATTTACTCTTTTATTTATGATACTAAAATTCTTTTTAATAATATTACTTAAAGTATCAAAAGGATTTGAACATATATTAAATGCAACAATAATACTTGGAATACCATCAAAAATATTAGGTGGAATATTGGGCTTTATTGAATATTATATATATGCATTTATCATTTTATTAATACTTTGTTTACCTATATTTAAAATAGATATAAATAAAAGTAAAGTGGCTACTTATATTTTAAAAGATACACCAGTTATAAGTAATAAATTAAATGGTAGTTTAATAACAGATTTAAAAGAAATTTTTAATAATACAAATATTAAAGAAAGTGATTATAAAGAAATACTTGAAAAATACAAAATTATAAATAAAAAAGATTAATAATATTATTTGATTGGAGAATTATGCAAGATAAGTTTGAAAATTTAATTATTAATGGAAGAAAAAAAGTTATTGAAAAAAGGCAAAATGAGATTGGCCCAAAACTAACAAAAATTATAAATGATTATGAATTAATTGAGAAAAATAATAAGGAAATATTTGCTTCATATCATAATTCTTTTAATAATATAGAAAATATAGATATTGTTAAATATTTTAGTGATGAAATTAATAAATTAGATATAAATGAATTTGATTTAGAATTAATTGTAGATTATAAAAATAATTTAACACTAGCTGATTATATTATTATAAATAAACCATATCTTTCATTAAAAAATTTTAGTATAGGCGGTTCTAATGAAAAATTAGGATATAAGTTTTTAGAAAAGATTTTTTTATCAAATGATAAAGAATATATAAAGTATTTACCACTAATAGGTTTTAAAGGTAGTCCAAAATTATATTTAATGGATATTAATGGTAAAAAAATAATAGACTATTTAATTGAAAATTATGAACTTTATAACAATTATTGCAATAATTCATTTAATTTACTAATTAGTGATTATCAAACTAAACAATATATTTTAGAAAATATTAACAAATATATTAGTAATCTTAATAAAGATAAATTTTTTAAATTACTAGATAGTATTAATTTTACTGTTAAAGAATTAATCAGTAATATAAAATTAAATAATAAGCAAACAAGTATATTTGAAATTTATTTAAATAATGATATTTTAAAAGATCGCAATAAACTAAATAATATAGTAATGCCTAATAAAATATTATTAAATTTAATTTATAAATATATGAATACAAACAATGATAGATTAAAAAATGAAATAAAAAACTGTATTAATAATTTATATGCTGATGATAGTATTAAAAGTATTTTAAATGGTAGATTATTAAGTTATTTAAAGAGTGAAAATATTATTTTAAAAAGTAAAAATAGAGTAAGAGTAGATGATGATATTCTTTTTAATAATTATATAAAAGAATTACAGATTATATTAAAAAGTGGAATACCTACTAAGAAGAAAGTTATAGATTATGTAGTTAGTAATTATATTAATATGTATAAGAATAATAAAACTATCGCACTTAAAGAAATAAATGTACTCATACTTATTAAGAAGAATAATCCTAATTTTCATATTGAAGATTCTAATGTTGGACCCAATTTTGATAATGATACAATTCATTTGGTATTGTCTGATAAGAATAATTTAGGATGGCATAATGAAGATAATGGTGCAACCTTTAATCATGAAATGACACATGCCATACAGTATTATTGTTTTAATGATGATACTCCACAAGAATTTTATCAATTACTACCTAATGAAAAAATATTGAAAAATATATCACAATTTTGTATTAATTTAATTAATAAAATGAAAGAGGATATTAATGGTATAAATAATAATGATTATGAAAAATTAGTTTCAAATATTTCATTAAATAAGTATTCTTATGATAGAGAAGTTGTTGATATCTTTGATTCAATATTTTGTTTTACAGATACACTTATGCAACTTGAATATAAAGATATTGAATTAATAGAGGGACATCCTTATGATTATATGAAATATGGAGGATATGATTTTTCTGAAATATTAGCAGATTATAAATCATTATGGTGTTCTGATAGAAAAGATTTATTTGAATTTGTTAAAACTAATTTGGGATTAAATCTTACAAAGTTTTTAGAAGATTTTTATATAAGTATATTAGATTGTTATATTGAACTTTATGATATTAATAAAAAGGTAAAAAAATATAAAAAATGTAGAAAAAAATAAAATAATGTGTTATGATTTTAATGTAAATGAGTAAGATAACAGAAAAACTTTACAAAACTTTACAAATTATGCTCATTATGAAAAAAGGAGGAATATTAGATGAGTGTAAGAAGAAAAAAAGGATTCACATTGATTGAATTGATTGCTGTATTAGTAATAATGGCAATACTAGCACTGATAGTAACGCCATTAGTATTAAACATTATCAGAAAAGCGAGAACAGCTGCTGATAAGAGAAGTATTGATGCATATGGTCGTTCAATAGAAATAGCCATAGCAGGATATCTATTAGACAATGGAACATTCCCAACGTCAATAGGACAATTAACAATTGAATATTCAGGAGATGAAGTTGTATGTTCGACAACACAATTAAATGGAGATTCAAGCGTATATCTAACTGGATGCACAGTAGGAGGAAGAAGTGTAGATTATGCATATGGAAAAGAAGAAACAGGTCCAACGTATACTGCATATAGTGTAGGAGACCAAGTTACATATAATAATGTAAATTATTATGTAATAGCAGATTCAGGTACTTCTGAATCTACAGTAACATTATTAAAAGCGGAACCATTAAGTGTAGAAGAAGTAAATACATACGGAGGAGTAGGAACAGCGAATAATCATGTAAACATGTATAATGCTACTTCATCTGATTCATACTATAGAACTGCATACAATAGTAATGGTTATGGAGGTATGGCATATTATAGTAGTGAAACATGTGGATATGTAAATAATACTTGGGTAGAGTCTGGATGTACAACAGAATATGCACAATCAGAAGTAAAATATGCAGTTGATGCTTGGAAAACAGCACAAGCCCCAGCAGCAACCGAAGCAAGATTAATAACAATAAATGAAGTAGTTAGTTTAGGATATGATAATACGTGTATCGAAGAAGGCAGGTGTGAACCATCAGCAAATGTACCAACATGGTTATATAATTCAAATTATTGTTATTGGACAATGAGTCAATATAATGATTCGGCGTCTAATGTTTGGGTTGTCGGCGATGGTGGCAGCCTTTACGGCAACGGCGTCCTCAGCAACGGCATCCGCGTTGTGCGCCCAGTTATAACACTCTCTAAATCTTCTCTCTCTTTGTAAACCATAATGAGTGAAAAATATTAAAATATATTTGTAAAATATAAAAGAGATAAGAACTAGAGAAATGCAATGTTTTGCGAAGCAAAGCATTGTAATAGACAGCACACGAAGTGTGTCTGTCGTTAGTACTGAACGATTGCACCGAAGGTGCGTGAGTGAAGCGGGAGTTAATTAAATACAGCAAAAAATTTAAAATCAATGTGAAAACTAGAAATCTTAAAATTCATTCCAAGTGATTATTATCATTTGGAATGAATGCGTTTTTGGGGAAAATATCATGTAAATTATTTTTTTCTTTTGGATTATAAACAATATATGATATACTTGAATTGTCGTATGTTAGGAGAGATATAAGTGAGTGATAGAATAATAAAAGATGTAAATATAAAATGTGATAAATGCGGTAAAGACATTAGGTTCAAAGTATATTATAATAAGGATAAAGAGAGTAATGTGTATTGCAAGTCTAATTTGGATGATGTTGATGTATGTTCTTGTGTAGGAGCATATAAACAATATTCAGATGAATATAAAAATATGGATATGGAAATAGAAGAATAGTAGTATTGTCGAATTATGTCGGAAATGTCGTACACTTTTTGCCAAAATAATATCAATTATTGTTGTATAGTATTCGGCAAAGGGGAAAATTAGTAGTTGTTAATATTTAAAATATTGGAACATGATATGATGTATCAATTAGTAGTTTACAAAGGTAAAACTAAAAAGTCCCAAGAATTAAAGTTGAAATATGAATTTTATAAAACAATTCATTCAATTTTATTTATGGTAATTAATTTATATAATGATAATGTTATGTAAGTTTAATTATATATAATTTCATATTCTGTCATAGTAAAAAGGCGATATTTAACGCCTTTTTACTATGATAAATAGTGTAATATGAAGTATTTGTTCTTTGAAAGAAAAAGAAAGGTTTTACAAATTAATGATAGACTAGTATATCATTAAAAACACGCTGTACAGTAAGAGGAAGAAATGTAGATTATGCATATGGTACTGATAAATCACCAACATACATATCATATAGTGTAGGGGATGAAATTACCTATAACGGTATTGATTTTTATGTAATTAAAGATCCATCAGAGTCAGAAACATCAGTAACAATGTTAAAAGCAGAACCATTAACTGTCGATAAATTAAATAAATATGGTATTAATCATTTAAATAATTATGTTGAGCAAGTAAATAATATTGGCACTGCAACTTCTGATGGTAGAGTAGCATATTATTCTAGTGACGTTTGTGGATATTATAATCGTTCAAGAATTGTTACTGGGTGTACAAATGATTATAATGATAGTGAGGTCTCGTTAACTTAACTGTGTCTACAAGAGATTTACTATATAAATCTTGTAGAT
>CAMKQS010000052.1 GCA_946414975.1 uncultured Caryophanales bacterium
AGAAGGGAGTAGTAATTAATGGTAGGGAATAGTAGTTTTAAAGTAGGACTTTATATAAGATTATCAAGAGATGATGGAAATGTAGAATCTGATAGTATTGTTAGTCAAAGAAGTTTACTTAACCAATATGTTAAAGAAAATAATTATATAGTGGTAGATGAATATGTAGATGATGGGTATTCTGGAACCAATTTTGATAGACCATCATTTAAGAGAATGATGAATGATATTGAATTAGGTAAAATCAATCTGATTATTACTAAAGATATGTCAAGATTAGGTAGAGATTATATAGGAACAGGGGAACTAATTGAAAAGTATTTTCCAAATAATAATATTAGATATATAGCAATTAATGATGGTATAGATACTTTTATAGATAATACTAATAATGATATCGCACCTTTTAAAGCCATAATGAATGATATGTATGCTAAAGATATATCTAAGAAAATTAAAAGTAGTTTACATTCAAGAATGAAAGATGGTTTATATGTATCAGGCAGATGTCCTTTTGGATATCAAAAAGATCCAACAAATAAGAATCATTTAATCATTAATGAAGAACAAGCAGAAGTAGTTAAATTAATATTTAATTTAGCACTCAAACATAATACATATCACTACATTGCGCAATACCTAACTGAAAGAAAAATTAAAACTCCAGCATCCTATTATAATTATGTATGGAATACAAAGTGTATTAATACTAATTGTATATCACAAGAATATGGAGTATGGGTTGATACTACAATTAAAGCAATTTTAACTAATAGAATTTATACAGGAGATGCAGTACAAGGTAAGACTAAAAAGATTAATTATAAACTTAAAAAGACAGTTAAAAATAATCCAGATGATTATATAATAGTTGAAAATACTCATGAGGCAATTATTGATAGGAATATATTTAATTATGTACAAACAATACTTCCTAAAAATGTTAAAAGACCAGAGAAAAAAAGATTTTATTTATTAGATGGACTTTTATATTGTGGAGATTGTAAACATAGAATAACAATAAGATATCAAAACAAGACAGGAAGAAGTTATACTACTTGTGATTATTATAGAACATATTCAAAATATCATGTCTGTACAACCCATACAAATAATTATGAAATATTAGAAAAGGTTATTTTAGATAATATAAGAGATGTATGTAAGAAATATATAGATAAAAACAAAATAAAAGAATCTTTAAATAGTATAGAATTTAAAGATAACACATTAAAGATTAAAAAACAAATTGAAAGTTTAGAAATAACTAATAATAAACTTACTGAAAGTCTAGATAAAACTTATATGGATAGATTAAAAAGTATTATTGATGAAGAACAATATTTAAGGATAAGTAACAATCTTAAAACTGAAATAGATAATAATAAAAAGAATATTGATAATCTTAAAAATGAAAGTATAGAATCAAATAAAATAGACAATAAACAAATAGAAAAATATATTAATGAATTTTTATCGTTAGATAATCCAACTAGAGAATTAATTATTAATTTAGTTGAAAAAATCTATATCTATCAAGATAAGACGATAGATATTATATTTACATTTAAAAATGTTACATAAAAATTGTATCAGGTGATACACTATGGAATATAGCCCAAAGATTTGGAACAACCGTAAATTTAATAAGGACAATAAATAATTTAAAAAATGATATATTGACTATAGGACAAGAATTAAAAATAAAATAAAACTATTAAATTTTATATTTAATAGTTTTGATTGTAAAATAATTATTATAAAAAAATATTATAAATGTAATTTATTAAATAATAATTACTAATGTATAATTAATTTACTAATAATTTTCCTATAAATGGAAACAAAAATATTATTACTCCCATTATTATTAAAAATACTAGAAATATAAATAGCAAACTACTCATGTTGCTTTTTTCTTTCTTTTTTTCATTATTATTTATAGTAGGATTATTTTCATTTATATTATTAGATATATTGTTTATTTTTTGCTCATTAATATTTGTATATTGATTATTTCCTGGAATATTACTATTATTTGTTGAGTTTTCATTTATGTTATATAATTTATTATAGTCGATAGTCTCAGGGGTGTTTTCTTTTAATAATTCATCATTATTACTTTGTTTATTATCTTCAAAAACAATTTTATCGTCCATAAATATGCCTCCTTTTACTAATGCATAATTTTAAGGTATATTGCAAGGAATATTACTCCGAAGAAAGATCCAATAATAAAAGAAAGAATTAATGTATTAGTAAATGCTGCGCTTATATTTGGAGCTTTAGGTGTGTTTTTTGAAAGCACTTTTTGTTTAGATTTTTCATTTATGGTATTATTTGAATCGTGATTTATCATTTGCTGTTCGCCATTTATTTCAGTAATTGTGGAGTAGTTGTTATAATCATCCTTAACTATATTTGTCATATTACCATTTTCATCGTGGTAAATAGAAACATTATCATCTGTAATAGATTGTATACTTTGATAATTTTTTAATTCTTCTTGCGATAATTCGGATACATTGACATCATCTTTTTTTATAAAATTAGCAACTGGTTTATCAAATTTTTTTGCTTGAAGAAAATCATTTTTTGTTTCAATATTGTTACTTGTCTCTTCTAAACCGACAAGTGATTCATTATTTTCGTTTTCTATTGATTCTTGATCAATAAATGTTTTATCATTAATGGTAGTCTTTTTTATTTCGCTTTCATTATTTTCTATATATTTAGATTTTTCTTTTAATTTATCAAGTAAGATTAAATAATCATAATTAGTAAATATTGTAGAAAATGCTCTATATATTGGGGTGTAATTTTCATTTAAGCAAAAATCTTTGAAAGAACGATTTTTAAACTTTAAATCAGAAATACTAGAGTATTTACCACTTTTTATTAGTTCATTAATCTTTTCTTCAATTAACTTTGCATTTTGTTCTTTTATTAGTTGAACAGATCCAAATGGTTGCACAAAATCACCTACCTTAATATCATTATATCATAAATTATAAAAAATTAATAATAAAACATTAATTTTATTTGTAAAGTTGTAAATATTAATGTTTATAACTTAAATTGCAGACAGATTCTATGTGGTATGTATTAGGAAACATGTCAAATGGTTTTAAATAATTTATATTATATTTTTTGGATAATAATTCTAAATCTCTTTTTAGCGTTATTGGATCACATGATACATATATAATATTTTTTATGTTAGATTCTAATATTTTATTAATTATTTTTTTAGATAATCCACTTCTTGGTGGATCAACAATTAAAGTATCATATTTGTCTAGTATTATTATATTATCACTTGTATCACACTTAAAATCAACATTATTAATTTTATTCAAAATTTTATTATTATTTGCATCTCGTATAGAATCTTCATTAATTTCAATACCATATACATAGTCTACTATAGATGATACATATAAGCTTATACTTCCACATCCACAGTATAAATCGATTACGTTTTTAGATTTTATAATACTACAAAGATATTTTATATAATTAAATAGTTTATTTGCCATTTCTATATTAACTTGAAAAAATGCATTTGGCGATATTAAATATTTTATATTGCCAATCTTTGCAATTATTCTATCTCCTTTTATTTTTTTATTGTTAATATATACACTATCAAAATTATTTATAATATTATTTAAATTAATCTTTTTTTCATCACCATTAACAACTAACATAACATATTTATCAAATGATTTAATTATAATGTTATCAATGCCATCGGTACTAAGATTTTTTACATATTCAATTTTTTGATTTATATTTTCAGATGCAATTGCACATTTATCAATATGAACAAGACAATTACTGTTTTTTTTATAAAAGCCAAATTTTTCTTTTGATTGTAAAGTAATTTTATCTCTATAATTGAATTGCTTAGATTGTTCAATTTTTTCAAATTTAATATTAAAACTTTTAAATAGTTCTTTTAAATAGTTTTCTTTATATTTTATTTGTTCATCATATGATATATGTTGAAGTTGGCATCCCCCACAAATATCATAATATTTACATTTTGCTTTTATTCTTTTATTGCATATTTTGTTATATTTTTTGACATTAGCAATACTATATTTTTTTTTATCTAAAATAATTTCTAATTCAACATCTTCATCTGATAAAGCATTATTTACAAAAACTATTTTTCCATTATTATATGTAATACCTCTTCCTTGATTATCCATCTTGATTATTTTCATAAAATCACCAATAATATTTTATCATAAAAAGAAGTAATTAGCTTTTATTAGCACTTAATTTAAAAAAATTTTTTAAATCTGTATTAATATTTTCATATTTTATTGTTTTTTTTAATTCTTTTAAAGCTTTAGTACAATTTATTTCCTTTCGTCCAAAATATTCAAAATATATGTATTTAATTTTTTCTTCATCATGTTTTATGTTTAAGTTATTTATGATGTTTACTATTTTCCTTTTATTTTTATATTCTAATCTTGTAGTTTTTATGATTTTGCGTTTGCCGAGTATTTTATAGTTAAAATTTTTTTCTTTCTTCATACTTATTTCAAATATGTCTAACTCATCTTCTATATTTAATGAACTTATATTTGTAGATATTCCCATTTTATTGAATTCGAGTGCAATAATATTATAGTTATTTATTATAAGAATATATGATTTTTTCTTTCTTTTTTTATCATATAATTCAGTTTTTCCTTTTATTTTATTAAACAAATTATTATCTAATTGAATATTGTTTTGCAATATTTTTCCAAAATCTTTATTGTTTATTTTTATAATTGGTATTTTTTTTATATGAGTAAAGCAATCATTTTTATTCCATTCATAAAAATCATATAACAATTCATTAAAATTTAAAATTATATCATATATATATTTCATTTTTTTCTCCTTTATTAATAGAAATTAGTATGATAACCATACCTATAATAAAATAGTAACATTCTAATCTTCTAGTAATAAATTTAACATAATCTAAAAAATTATACCCGATTGTTAATAAGTTTAAATAACTAATTAAATATATTGAGCCAATAATAGTAAAACCAAATCCCACTAAAAAAAATAGTATTCTTATCATTTGACACCTCAGTTAATTTTATTTTATTGTTATTAAATATATTTATTATTTTTTAAATTTAGTATATAATTAAATAGGTGATATAATGATAGAGACATTAAAATATATATTGTTGGGATTTATTCAGGGTTTTACTGAAACTATACCAGTATCTTCATCTGGGCATTTAATGATTTTTAAAAATTTAATGAATGTTAAAGTTGATTTTGATACGATTGCAATACTTACTAATTTTGGAAGTCTAATAGCTATTTTAGTATTATTTAGAAAAGATATTATTGAGCTTTTTGTTTCTTTTTTTAAGTATATTGGAACAAGGGAAGAAAAGTATAAATCAAAATTTAAATATTGCTTTATGATAGTATTAGGTTGTATTCCTGCTGGGTTTGCAGGATTGGTAGTAAGCAAACTTGATTTGTTTAAAAAAATTGATGATAATGTAAAAATAGTGGGCTTATCCTTAATGATAACTGCAATATTATTATTTTTAATACGTAATTTTAAAGGAAAAAAAGATGATGATAAACTAGGTGTAAAAGATGCAATTATAGTTGGATGTTTTCAAATATTAGGTTTATTTCCAGGGATAAGTAGAAGTGGTTCTACTATTGTTGGTGGTATGTTTAGTGGACTTAAAAGAGATACAGCCTTTAAATATTCATTTATGTTATATATTCCAATGAGTATTGCTGCAATGGCGCTTGAAATTGGTGATTTAAGTATAAAGAAAGAGCTTATTTTAAACTATACTCTTGCAGTAATTGTAGCTGCTATAGTTACATTTTTAGTAACAAAATGGTTTAGAAAAATCGTAAATGAGGGCAAATTAATATACTTTTCAATTTATTGTTTTATAGTAGGGACATTAGTAGTAATATTCTTATAATATTGGTATAGTTTATCTATACTTTTTTGTTATTTATCTATACTTTTTTGTTATTTGTTGTATTGTTTTATCAATTTTGATATAATTTTCTTAGAGGAATTAATCATATGAAAAAAATATTATACATAGTAATACCGTGTTATAATGAAGAAGAATCTTTAATCGATACGAGTAGTGCATTAAAAGAAAAAATGATATATTTAATAAACAAAAAAATAATAAACAAAAAGAGTAAAATAATGTATGTTAATGATGGTTCGAATGATAATACGTGGAATTTAATAAAGAAGATTCATAATGAAGATAAAATGTTCACGGGTATTTGTCTATCTAGGAACAGAGGACATCAAAACGCCTTATTAGCGGGATTGCTTACAGCAAGACAGTATGCAGATATAGTTATTAGTATGGATGCAGATATGCAGGATGATATAAATGTAATTGATGAAATGATAGAAAAAAATTATAATGGAAATGAAATTGTGTATGGTGTTAGAAATAATCGAAAAAATGATAGTTTTTTAAAAAAAACAACAGCACAATTATTTTATAAATTATTGGATTTTATAGGGGTTGATATTATTTATAATCATGCTGATTATAGATTGACTAGTAAAAAAGTGTTAGATAAATTAAGTGATTATAAGGAAATTAATTTGTTTTTAAGAGGTATTTTTCCTCAAATTGGTTATCAAAGTGCTAATGTGTATTATGAAAGAAAAAAAAGAAATGCTGGTAAAAGTAAATATTCTTTAAAAAAAATGATTAATTTTGCTTGGAATGGTATTACATCATTTAGTATTAAACCGATAAAGATGATACTTCATTTAGGTATTATTATATTTATACTAAGTATTTTTACTATTACGTATTCAATTATTAGAAAGTTTACTGGGCATACTGTTTCTGGATGGGCTTTTATTGTATGTTCTATTTGGTTTGTTGCGGGATTACAAATGCTTTCTTTAGGTATTGTCGGGGAATATATTGGTAAAATATATAATGAAGTAAAGGCAAGACCTAGATATATAATAAGTGAAAATTTAGAATTAGAAAAATAAAAGATTGGTGATTTATGAAAAAGAAATTTGATATTTTTGCATTGTTATTTATAATTATTGTTTCAATTGCAATTACTAGTAAAGAGTTTCAAAATGACACATTTTATATAATAAAAGTCGGAGAATCTATTTTTAAAAATGGTATTGATATGATTGATCATTTTTCAATTCATAATATTATGTATCCCTATGAACATTGGCTTCACGACGTTATGGTATATATAATATATGCTAAAACAGGTTTTACAGGCCTTTATATATCTAATATCATATTTGCTTCTGTTTTGGGATTATTAATGTATTTTTTGACCAAAAAGTTATATAAAAATGAGTATATTTCTCTGTTCCTAACAATTATAGTATTGTTTCTTATGAAAAATTTTATTGCAACCCGTGCTCAACTTATTTCATATATTATTTTTGTGGCAGAAATTTATTTTATTGAGATGCTTAATAAAAGTGGAAAAAATAAATATATTATATTCTTGTGTATAGGATCTATATTATGTTCAAATATTCATTCAGCAGTATGGCCAATGTATTTAGTGTTATTTTTACCTTATCTTGCATCATTTGTTTTAACAAAGTATTATAAAAGTGAATTTAATATAAAAAAATTAAAGATTTACAAAAAGAAAAATAATTTATTTTTTAACTGTGATAGTAATAAATATAGCCAATATTTTGAAACAAATAGTAATGAACTTGTAAAAAAATTTTTTATAGCTTTTTTATTATGCATAATATCTGGATTAATAAATTTAAATCATAATCAATGCTTTATTCATTTTATATATTTAAAATTAGGTGGTACTTTAAATAGTATTGGGGAACATCTTCCAATTGTATTATATAATAATTTTGATTTTCTAATATATTTAATTTTTTTAATGATTATTTTTTGTAAAAACAAGAAAAATGTGAATATAAAAAATATACTTTTATTAGGAGGTTTATTATTTTTAACTATTTCTTCTTATAGACATATGGCTTTGTTTTTGACTGTTGGTATTTATCCTGTTACAGAAATTTTATCAACATTTAAATTTAAAAGTAATTTACAAATGAAAAAAATATTATTGTTTGTTTCTGTTTTTGTACTTGTTTTTTCTGTTTTATTATTTAATAATTCTTTTAATAAAAAATATGTTTCTGATTCATATCCAATAGATGCTGCGAAATACATTAATAAGAATATAGATAAGAAAAAAATGAATCTATTTAATGATTATGATTATGGTAGTTATTTAATATTTAAAGACATAAAAGTGTTTATAGATTCTAGAGCTGCTCTTTATACTAAACAATTTAATAAATTAAAATATGATATATATGATGACTGGAATGAAGTTTTTGAAACTGGAAGATATAAAAAAATATTTAAAAGATATAATATAACGCATATAATAACTGAAAAAAATTCAATCTTATATTATGCACTAAAATCTGATCCAAATTATCATAAAATATATTCAGACAAAAATTATACGATATATGAATATAAAAAACGTGTGGAGGATAGATGAAAAAGTATCAAAAAATTTTGTTTTTCATTACAATAATTGTTTTTATAGCAATCAATATTTTTACTAAAAAACTTGGAGATATGGATGAGATATGGAATTATAATTTTTCTAATTGTATATCAAAAGGATTAATTCCTTATAAAGATTTTAATATGATTCAAATGCCGCTATTTCCTATGATAATGGGATTAATACTAAAGTTTACATTTAATGAATTGATTGTTATGAGAATTGCTTCGCTTTTTCTGTGGATATCAATATTTTTTTTGATTTATAGAATTATAGATACATTTAAAATTTTAAAAATAGTAAATTATATTATTATATTTATGATTTGCTTTATTTATAAAGAGTATTTTTATATAGATTATAATATATTTTCTGTATTTCTTACTTTAATAATACTATATTTAGAATTAGAAAAAAATGAAAAATCTATAATAATAAATATAATTATAGGAATGTTGGGAGGACTAGTTTTTTTAACAAAACAAACAATTGGGGTAACAGTTTGTTTTGGAATTATATTATCCAGTTTTATTCTATTTTTAACCCATAAAAATAGTGTTTATTTCAAAAATATCATATTTCGTATTATAGGAATGATATTTCCAATATTATTATTTCTTATTTATTTAATTCTTAATAATTCAATAACATATTTTTTAGATTATACTTTTTTTAGTTTAAAAACTTTTTCCAATAAAATAAGTTATTGTTATTTAGTCACTAATTCATCATTTGCTATAAGAATATTAGCTATTATTGTTCCTAGTTTTTTAATGTTGTTTATTATATATGCGTTTAAAAATAAGAATGAAAAAATGTTGAAAATGTGTATATTTAGTTTAGCAACTTTTATTTTAGTATTTCCAATATCTGATAGCATTCACTTTCTTTTCGGTTCTATTATCAGTATTTTAAGTATAGTGTATTATGTAAAGAACATTTTTAATTTTTCTCTTATTTTAAAGATAAAGTATTATATAATCGCATTTTTTATGGGACTAAGTTCGATTATGATATTATTGTTTATTATTGCATCAATTGTAAATGTTAATAAAATAAATTATTTATCAAAATTAAAGCATTTTAAATATATTCCAATTGATAGTAATGATGAAAAGAAAATTAAAACTATGGATAATTATATTTTAAAAAACAAGAAAAATGTATATATTTTAAATTTTGATGCCGCTATATATATGATTCCAATAGATCATTATAATAAAGATTATGATATGTTTTTGCTAGGTAATATTGGAAAAAATGGTGAGAATGGCCAAATAAAAAAAATATCCAAATCTAAAGATATATTTTTAATTTTAAAAGATGGTATTAATAGAAATTGGCAAAATCCAGAAAAAGTAAGAAAGTATGTTAAGAAAAACCTGAAAAGAATTGGTGAAATTGATATTTATGATATATATATAAATTGCTAATTCTAAATAGATATTTCTTATAAAAAACGAGCTATAAATAGCTCAATTACATATAATATTTTGGTGCTCGTGATCGGACTCGAACCGATACGGTGTTGCCACCACGAGATTTTGAGTCTCGCACGTCTACCAATTTCATCACACGAGCAATGTAATAATTATAGCATATATTCAGTATATTTTGAATATTTTTGCTATAATTTTTTAATTTTCGTCATTATATTTAGTTTTGAACAAGTCGTCATCTTTATCTTCTATTATGACTTCTTTTATTTCAGGAAGTTCTTTAATACTGCCTAATCCAAAGTAATCTAAAAAGTGATCTGTTACTTTATATAAAGTAGGTTTTCCTGGTTCATCTGATTTTCCACAATCTTCAATTAGATTTTTTAATACTAATTTACGAAATATATATGCGCTTGAAACACCACGGATTTTATCTACTTGTACTCTAGAAATTGGTTGATTATATGCAATTATTGATAATACTTGTAGAGCTGAATCAGACAATTTACTTTCTTGTTCACTGTGTGCTAGTTTTTCAAAATATTTAGCATTATCTTTTTTTGTTGTTAATTTAAATTTTCCACCTAAATATTCAATTTTTATTCCTCTTTCAGGTACATCTAGTTCATTATATAATTTTTGTATTAAACTTTTTGCCTCATTACTATCAATTTCTAATATTTCTGTTATTTGCTTTAATGATAAGCCTTCATCTCCACATATAAATAATAGTCCTTCTAATGCTGGTAACATATTTACTCCTTTGCCTTAATTATTATTCCATCAAAATTCTTTTCTTGATTAATTGTTATTTCTTGTTTTTTAGCCATAGATAAAACAGCTAAAAATGTAACAACTACATATTCTTTTGATATTATATCAAACAATTCTTCAAATTTAATTTTACCTTGTAATTTGATTTTTTTTCTTATTTCATTACATCTAATATCAACAGAATATTCTTTTTTTGTTATTTTTGTATTTAATGGTTTCATAAGTTCTTTGTTTTTTAAAAAGTTTTCAAATGCTTTTATTAAATCATTTAAATCAATTCCATAATCAATATTATCATAATTGTTGGTGTATTCTAATATTTCATTAGAATTTCTAGTGTATATTTCTTTTCTTATTTGTTCTAATTCTTTAAATGTATCTGTTATATTTTTATATTTTTCATATTCTATCAATCGATTTATCAAATTATTTTTTTCTTCTTCAATTTCTTCTTCGATTTCTTCAGTTTTATTCGGAAGAAGTAATTTAGATTTTAGTTCTATTAGTTCAGCTGACATAACTAAGTATTCACTTGATATATCTAAATTTTGCGATTTTATATGATTAATATATTCTAGATATTGTTTTGTAATTTTTTCAATACTTATATCAAATATATCTATATCTTCAGTTTTTATTAAATGTAGTAAAAGGTCTAAAGGTCCTTCAAAATCATTTATTTTAAAATTATATTCCATAATATTCTCCAATACTTATAACATTATAATATTTTTAATAATTTTTTTCAACAATAACTTTTGTCAAGACATCATGATCCCTTGGGCAAAATATATTAATTATCTAACGATGTAGAATTTTTTAAGGTTGGTA
>CAMKQS010000053.1 GCA_946414975.1 uncultured Caryophanales bacterium
TGAGTTTACCCTTATTTTATTTAGGTTAACTCATTTTTACTGTCAAACTCAAGATTTATACTTTCATTTTAATTATATCATATTTTTTTAAATTTTTTTTTTGAGATTTGAGCTAATGTAATTTATTTTCAATTTAAAATTTAATTTCCATTCAAGATATTCTTGATCTGTTATTTCATAATTTTCTCTTTTTTCTCCCATCTTTAACCATTCATTTATTCCATTTTGAACATTAAGGTTATATGCTGAACATTTAAATCTATCTGGTAGTTGAAACTGATAATATGGATATTGTTCCTCCAACCACATTGGATAATATATTTCATCAATTGGATCAACGAAATCATATTTTTTTATTGCATCAATACTTACTCCGTATATTTCTGCTAATCTTTTTAAAATTGTAGCATCTGGACTCTTTGAATTATTTTCCCATTCGCGAATTGACTTATTACTACTATATCCCATATATTTAGCTACATCATCCAGTTCTAAATTTTCAATAACCCTTATAAATTTTAATCTTGCCCCTTGTGACATATTCTCTAATAATTCTTTTTTATAAAACATATTATATCTCTCCTTTCGTTTTACAATTTTTACTAATAAAAAAAGTCGTCCAAACCTTATGGCGACTATTTTGTTTAAATATTAAGAACAATTATTTTTTATAAAATCACTTCCTTTCAAGTGATATAAATTTGTTTGTTGCATATCACCTCCTTTTTATTGCAATAAAAAAGAACCTTTCGGTTCTTTCATTAATTTAATTTATTGGAACGACTTCCCGTTCTATTTTTGGCTCGACTTTATGGCAGCTTGTACTATAGGCTAGTTTGAGGTGATTAAGACTAAATGACTTATATATCTTCTTTCTTTATTCCCCTAGAAGCAAAAGAATTATATATCTTTTCCATATCACGATACATACCACTTCTTAATTCTTCAGAATAAGAATTTAATTCAATATTATCTTCACTATTATTAATTTCTCGTTCTATATCATATGGAACACTAACTAATTCAAATGAAAATGTTTCATCAATACTTCTAGAATCTAAGTTGCCTGATAATACTAAGTAATTTGCAACCGTAGTATTTTTTACAATTCCATCTTTTGATGGATTTCTAAATACATCTATAGCATTCCCAACTGATCCTGCATTAATAATATATCTATTATACATTTTTTGAACATATGGGGTATGAATATGTCCATATATTAAGACATCGGCTTTTTCATCACTGATAGTATTACTACTAGGTAAGACCAAATCATATATATTATTTATTGAATCAATATTTCCAGTGAACTTATCAATTCTTTCTGGATGAGCATGTACTAATCTAATAAGTCTTCCACTCATATAGAATTCATAACAAAAAGGTAAATTAACTAAGTAACTAATAGATTCATCATCTAACTTACCTTTATTCCATTTTATTCTCTCTATTTCTTGAGCAGTTTTATTTGATAAATCTATATTACTTGTAAAATATTCATCACAATTTCCTTTTAACACTATTTCACATTTTTCTCTTATTAAATCTATACACTCTTTTGGATGACTACCCTTTGCAATAATATCTCCTAAGCAAAATATTTTATTAATATTTTTACTTTCTATATCTTCAAAAGCTGATTTTAAAGCCTCTAAATTACCATGTATATCAGATATAATAGCTATTTTCATAATATCACCTACTTAAATTATACCATAAAAAAAACTAGTTTTACCTAGTCTTTTAATCATTTTATATTAATTCTTCTTTGCTTTAATTGCGGCTTGTGCAGCAGCAAGTCTAGCAATTGGTACTCTAAATGGACTACAAGATACATAATCAAGTCCAATATTGTGACAGAACTCAACTGAAGTTGGATCTCCTCCGTGTTCTCCACAAATACCAATATGTAAATTCTTATTAACTGGTTTACCTAATTTAATAGCAGTTTCCATAAGTTTACCAACACCATTTTGATCAAGTCTAGCAAATGGATCATTCTCAAATATTTTAGCATCATAATAAGCATCTAAGAACTTACCAGCATCATCTCTTGAGAATCCAAATGTCATTTGAGTTAAATCGTTAGTTCCAAAGCAGAAGAAGTCAGCTTCAGTAGCAATTTCATCTGCAGTAAGAGCAGCACGAGGAATCTCAATCATAGTACCAACTTGGTATTTTAAATCAGAACCTGCAGCCTTAATTTCTGCATCAGCAGTTTCAACTACAATATTCTTAACATATTTTAATTCTTTTAATTCACATACAAGTGGAATCATAATTTCTGGAACAATATTCCAATCTGGATGTTTTTTAGAAACATTAATAGCAGCACGAATAACAGCTTTAGTTTGCATTTTAGCAATTTCTGGATAAGTTACTGCAAGTCTACATCCACGATGACCCATCATTGGGTTAAATTCATGTAATGAATTAATATAATTCTTAATTTCTTCTACACTCTTACCTTTAGCATCAGCAAGCTTTTTAATATCAGCTTCTTCAGTAGGTACAAATTCATGTAGAGGTGGATCTAAGAAACGAATTGTAACACTATATCCTTCAAGTGCTTCATACAATTCTTCGAAGTCTCCTTGTTGATAAGGTAAAATCTTATCTAGAGCAGCTTCTCTTTCTTCAACAGTATCAGAGCAAATCATTTCTCTAAAAGCAGCAATTCTATCTTCTTCAAAGAACATGTGCTCTGTACGGCAAAGTCCAATACCTTCTGCACCTAATTCACGAGCTTTTTTAGCGTCAGCTGGAGTATCTGCATTAGTTCTAACTTTAAGTGTACGAATCTTATCTGCCCACTCCATAACTCTACCAAATTCACCAGCAATTGTTGCATCTACTGTAGGAATAATACCATTATAAATGTTACCAGTAGATCCGTCAATAGAAATTTCATCTCCCTCATGGAAAGTAATTCCTGCAAGAGTAAATTTCTTGTTTTCTTCATCCATTACAATGTCGCCGCAACCAGATACACAGCAAGTACCCATACCACGAGCAACAACTGCAGCATGACTAGTCATTCCTCCACGAACAGTTAAAATTCCTTGACTAGCTTTCATTCCTGTAATATCTTCTGGAGATGTTTCAAGTCTAACTAAAACTACTTTTTCTCCCTTTTCATTCCATGCAACAGCATCATCAGCAGTAAATACAACCTTACCACATGCAGCACCAGGAGATGCTCCTAATCCTTTTCCAATTGGTGTTGCTTCTTTTAATTCTTTTGCATCAAATTGTGGATGAAGTAATGTATCTAAGTTTCTTGGATCAATCATAGCTACAGCTTCTTCTTCACTACGCATTCCTTCATCAACTAAGTCACATGCAATCTTTAAAGCAGCTTGAGCAGTTCTCTTACCATTTCTTGTTTGTAACATGTAAAGTTTACCATGTTCAACAGTAAATTCCATATCTTGCATATCTCTATAATGATTTTCAAGAGTTTTACAAACTTCTTTAAATTCTTTAAATGCTTCTGGGAATTTTTGTTCCATTTCAGTTATATGCATTGGAGTACGTACTCCCGCAACAACATCCTCACCTTGTGCATTAGTTAAGAATTCACCAAATAATCCTTTTTCTCCTGTTGCAGGGTCTCTAGTAAATGCAACACCAGTACCACAGTCATCTCCCATGTTACCAAATGCCATAGATTGAACATTTACAGCAGTTCCCCAAGAGTATGGAATATCATTATCTCTTCTATATACATTAGCACGTGGATTATCCCAAGATCTAAATACTGCTTTAATAGCTCCCATTAATTGTTCTTTTGGATCATCTGGGAAATCTTCACCAATCTTATCTTTGTACTCAGCTTTAAACTGTGTAGCTAATTCTTTTAAATCATCAGCATCAAGTTCAATATCTTGATTAACACCTTTTTTATCTTTCATTTCATCAATTAGTTGTTCGAAATACTTTTTACCAACTTCCATAACAACATCAGAATACATTTGAATAAATCTTCTATAGCAATCCCAAGCCCAACGTGGATTATTAGATTTTTCAGCAATAGTATTAACTACAGTTTCATTTAAACCTAAATTTAAAATAGTATCCATCATACCTGGCATTGATGCTCTTGCACCACTTCTTACTGATACTAATAATGGATTTTCTTTATCACCAAACTTTTTACCAGTAATGCTTTCCATTTTTTCAATATACTCATTAATTTGGCTTTGAATTTCATCGTTAATTTCTCTACCATCTTCATAATATTTAGTACATGCTTCAGTCGTAATTGTAAAACCTTGAGGTACAGGAAGTCCAATATTAGTCATTTCTGCTAAATTTGCACCTTTACCACCTAAAAGGTTACGCATATCAGCATTTCCTTCTTTGAATAAGTAAACATACTTTGTCATTTTTTTCCTCCTTCAACATCCCATATTATAACAAATGCAAAATCCAAGTTCAATACTTTTCTCATTTATTTTCCATTATTTTACATAAATTAACACAAATAAAAAATAGTATGAACTAAATCACACTATTTACAAACTAACCATATACTAAAATATTATTAATACCAAGAATTAATATATCAGTAATATAATTAATCTCATATCTAGTAAGCAAACATCTTACTCTATTCAAACTAGTTATTGTTAACCTAATCTAATATATTTACTTAACTGTTTAATCTTATAATTAAATAAATTATTAATAATAATTGCATCATCATTTATACAATCATAGAAATTACCCGCTTTAATCAATATAACATATTTTGGATATTTTTCTTTTTATTTTATATATTTCTCTAACATAAGTAATACCGCCATCATAAATCATACAATACATCTAAAAACATACAACATGCTACAGTATGGCTAAAACTAACACCTTCTTAAGAGTATAATAAAGAAACAGCATGATAATCTTATCACACTATTTCACAAATTAACCGCATTTAAATTGCATGCTCACTCACGCATCTTCGGTACCATCTTTCGCATTCTCTATTCAATCTATACCTCTTATAAAGAGTAAAATATAAATCCATCACACGATACATTATCTGGTGTTAGTATAAATATAGCTATATGAGAAACTGACTATGAAAAAGAGCATGGAAGAATTGATGTTCATAGAATTGAAAATGATAAAGAAAGAATCACTAAAAAAGATTATATTTTCAGTGATAAATTTACTTTGCAAACTTACATTAATACTACGTGATAACATTGGAACATAAAGTATGGACTACATTGGCGTTTAGATATAATTATAGATGAAGACCACTCAAAAAATCGTGAAGGTAATTCAATTAATTATCTTTCATTAGTACGAAAAATAATATTTAATTTATTAAGGCTAGATAAAACAATGAAATAAAAATTGTTGAAACAAAAAATGACACATTATATAAGTGATTTCAAAAATATTGAAAATCTTATATTTATTGTCATTCCATATTTAACTATATAATTACATATATTTTCATACGATTATCACATTAAATAACAATTTATTTTAACTTAATTACAAAATTTTATTTTCTTTAGTATTTTCTTTTTCATTTACTTGAATTAAATACTCATTAACTTTTCTGATACCTAGATTAAAGTCAACTAATTTATTATTAACACTTTTTTTCTGTTCCCTTGTTAATAATTCAAGTATACTTCTATATAAATCAAGTGCACTTTCATTATCAATTGAATTTTTTTGATAAACATTTTTTATTTTTATTAACATACTCTCAATATAATTATTTAGTTTCAATTCATCAAAGTATAATTCAACTAGATTAGGATATTTTTCACTTAACCCAAATATGTTATTAATATATCGAACAACCCCCTTAATAAATAAATCTACATTAAGGTTTTCAATGGCTTTTTTAATAGTGCCACTAATAATTGCCTCTTCTCTAAAAGCAATTTTATTTGCGTCTAAATACACTATTGGTATGTTTAATTCAGAAGCAGCTTTTAAACTTCTGTTAATTTTATCTTCATCAAAATAATCATATATTATTACATAATCTGGTTGTAGATTAATAAAATTTATATTATTTCTTAACTCTATTCTCTCTATAACAAATTCATTATGTTCCATTCTTGATTCATTAACGTAATCCTCAGGCGTCATAAAACGATTTCTACCCATTGATGAAAGATTTAATTTATTTGATACTGAAGATATATCAAAACTGTTTGCCAGTTGGATAGCTGAATCAGAAAAATTAGCAAATCCAAAAATTATATCATCTACAGGTGCAGTCTGAGCAATATTTTGATTGGATATTAAAGAGCAACAAATACCATGATTTTGAATATTAGAATTTTTATTCCAAAAATCATTATAATCATTAATAGTTTCATGGTTTCTAAATGCAGACAAACTATTAACCATTAAATAAAAATCACCAGTTGGTTCATATACTGGAATAATATGGTTATTTATTGGTTGTTTATCATCAATTTTATATAAGCTTTTTTTGATGTCTTTAACAAACAATTTTTTTAATTCTTGTTCTAAAAATAGTCTTTCCTCAAAATTTAAAATTGGAAGGTTATAAAAATATTTATCGATAGTATCAGGATTCTTTTCCTTAATTATTTCTTTAATCACCCTTATATAATCTAATAATTTATTATTATCAAGTTTATCTAGTGAAAAGCCATAACTATAAAGTATTATTCTAGCTTTATTTATACTAAATCCAAACACTTTATTAAATACTATGTTTTTCTTTTCATCTAATTCATCGCATAAAAGATACTGTTCAGCTATTTTTTTATCACGTTTTTCTTGATAACTATCAAGATCATCAATACTATTTATATCTACATCAATTAAAGATGAATCTTTATCATATGTATTCAATAAATAATATATTAATATAATCCTTCTTTCCTTAGTTAATTTACCTGCTTCTATCTCGTATAAAAAATTATTATTTATATTAAAAACCGCTTGGATTAAACTGTTTATTATATTATTATGATAAATATCATAACCATATATTTCTTTTATCATTAGCAATAATAAAACTATAACCTTTGGCTTTTTATAGTATAAATCAATTATTTTTTGAGATAATTCAGGATATTTTGATAATTTTCTCAAAAAATATCGATTATGCATTAATTCAGGAATTTCAAATAATTCAAAAATAAAATAACTATAAAAATGAGTATTCCCATCAGATATAATACTACACATTTCCCTTTCTTCAGAAGTAAAGAAGGTACTATTTATTAATTTGCTTAAAAAGTAATCCTTATCATTAAAAGCAATTGCATTAAAAATATTCCTAATTGTTTTTCGATTGTTTGTTTTACTAAGCAAATAATTAATTACACCAGCATAATTATAATGTTGTTGAACCAATATTTTCATCATCTTTGAAAATCCTATAGTATTAATTCTATCAATATATTTATTAAAGAATTCATCATCACTTAGGGTTATTCTATCAAAAAAATTCCTTCTTAGCCATATATCTGCTAACAACGTTGCATCAATATAATCAATATATTTGTCGAGGAATTCATTACCATATGGTTTATCTATATGAATTAACATAGTCCATAATTCGTCATAATTAAATAAATCTTTATACTTATCAAATATTTTAATTCTTTCATTAATATTTTTAATACTAATTATTACATCCATTATTTGATTTGGAAATAATGAATGACTTAGTTCATCCAATAGTTGAATCCGTTTATTTTCGTCATCAATTTTCAATAACAATCTTACAAGAGTATAATTCTTTATTTTATTTTTGTATTTATTAATAATATGAAAAATTAAATCATTGTTTTTTATAAAATATATAATATTTTTTATATCTTCACTATCTATAACACCAATATATTTATCTAATAATTTTACTTTATTTTCTTCACGTTTTAAATATGATCCGAAATTTGAAATTTGCTCTTTTTTTGATTCATCATAAAATTCATCAAAAATTTCCATTCTCCTTTGATCGGTTCCAAACGAACCAGCAAACCAATCAAGTCTATAGTCTGGAAATTGTACTTTATATAATAAAAACTCACTTAGCCTTATTTCATCACTTTTTATATGTCTCAAATAATCAGAAAAATCTTCTGAATTATAATCACTAATATATTTCCTAAACTTTTCTTTTCGTAATTCATCATTATTTAAAGTATTAATAATCCCTACTACATCTTCTTTATCTAAAACAGAAATATATTCATTCAATGTTTGAAGTTTTAATTCATCTGCAAAAATTAATTCTATTATTTCATATTTTACAAAACTTGACACTTTAGAATTACATTTTTTTAAAGTATCAATTATTAATTTATCATATCTACCATTTTTTGGGAAATGCCTTAAAATATACTCAACACCATAATAGTCTTGTTTTTCATGTACAATATCCAACATTATAAATAAATCATCAACATTTGAATATTTATCTAACGTATTAATAGTACCGCTATTTTGTATCGATTCTTTTATTTCTTCCTTGCTTGCCATATCATCACCTTAATTACTATTATAACATACGGCAGACTATGTCCACAACCTAACTTGAACTTCGATTGAAGTTCTTTTATATAATAAAAAAGCAAACCTCCACTTGAAATAGTTTGCTAAAACAGTATAATAACTGTTACGTGCTCTTAGGCACAATCATAAATAAGCAGTCGAAGCTGCAATGTAGTCTATGCTACCAATATCGGAACCTCGGGAATTAATCCTCTGTTCCAGTTTTAAATAAAAGGCATAACTACCAGGGAGGTTTGCAATGAATATAATACAAAAAAATGAAGAAAAAATCAATGGTATTTTTCAAACTTTTGATAGGATGATTATAAATGGATACATTATTCCTTTACAGAATCCAATTCACTACTTTAATCGCACATAATCGCATGCTCACTCACGCACCAAAGGTGCCATCGTTCGCTACCAACGGCAAATACACTCCGTTATTTGCCTATTCCAATGATTTGTTTCACAAATCATTGCATTCCCTATTCAATCTATACCTCTTCCAAACTCTCCAAGAGCACTTGGACTATCAGTCTAATTTCCTGCATTTGAGATATTAGATTTTGAGAGAACTATAACTGGGCGAACCGCGCCGTCGTCGCAGCTGTAGTAGTTGCAGCCGCTGACGCTATTGCCGCCAAGGCTGCCGGACTCATCGACGCGCCAAACAGAAGGCGACGAACCATTGTTTGGACTCATTGTCCAATACCAGTAATTACTATTATATACAAAATTTGGAACATTATCTAATGACCCAGTATAATAGCACCCATCTGTACAAGCAACACTATTTTCATATCCTAAATTATCTAATAATTCATTATATGTAATTAATCTTGCTTCTGTTGCAGCAGGAGCCTTTGCATTTTTCCAAGCATCAACTGTAGTTTTTACATATGAAGTTGAATATGTACTACTACTTGAATGATATTGCATTCCACCTATATGACCATTTTCTTCACCATAGTCGTATAGTTCTGCCCCAGTGCCATTAGAATATGTTTGTATTTCTGAATAACTTAGTGGTTCTGCTTTTAATAATGTTACACTTGCTTCGTCTGTCCCACTATCCTTAATTACATAGTAGTTTTCATTATTATATGTTACTTGATCACCTACAGTATATGCAGTATATGTTGGTGACTTATCACTACCATATGTGTAATTTTCTACATTTCTTCCACCTACTGTACATCCAGCTAAATATACTGATGAATCAGTATTGATTTGTGTTGTTTCACATACAACTTGATTACCTGAATATTCAATTGTTAGTTGTGATATATCTGTTGGAAAATCTCCATTATCTAGTAGATAATTAGCTATGGCAAGTTCTACACTTCTTCCATATGCATCAATACTTCTCTTATCAGCTGATATTCTTGCCTTCTTAATAATAGACATCACTAGTGGTGTCACTATAAGAGCAATTATTGCCATAATTACTAATACTGCGATTAATTCTATGAGCGTAAATGCTCTATTTCTTTTTTTCATATATCATTTCTCCTTATCTCGAAAAAAAGATTTAATACAAGAAAATAAAACTTAAATTGACAGATAATTAGATCATATCTTCTTCTATTACTACTAAAGTATATCATTTAATTTTCTATTTTTCAATAATTCTTCACAAAAATGATTTTTTAAACTTTTAATGTTTTTTAGAAAATGTAGTATTTTACAGTTGATTTTATGCTCTTGGATGTGTATTTAAATAAGTACGTCTTAACTTTTCATTAGTTAAATGTGTATAAATAGTTGTGGTTGACAAATTTTCATGTCCTAATAACTCTTGCACTGCCCTTAAATCTGCTCCCTCGTTTAACATATGCGTAGCAAATGTATGTCTAAATGTATGAGGTGATATGGAAATAGAAATTCCTGCTTTAGTTTTTATTCTATTTATTATATTTCTAATCTCTCGTGTATTTATTTTTCTACCTGTTTTACT
>CAMKQS010000054.1 GCA_946414975.1 uncultured Caryophanales bacterium
AGTTAAAATATGTCTAAAAATGTCTTTTTTTGTCGAAAAATCGGTTAGTAAAATGTCTTAAGCCCTTATTTTATAAGGGTTTCTTTCTTTTAAAAACTTAACATTTTTTGCATTTTTTCGTGCAAGAAATAAATTTTAAGTATTGATATTCTATAGTTGCTTAAGCGAAAAAAGGAATTCTAATAATTAAGAAAGGACTAGATATTATGAATGAAGAAGATAGAAAAGATATATGTGGGGTTAAAGAAATAGCAGACTATCTTAATATATCAGTAAGTGGTGTTTATAAATTAGTAAGAGAAAAACAAATACCATATTTTAAGGTATTAAGTTGTTTAAAATTTGATTTAAAAGAAATAAATTCTTGGTTAGAAAAAAGTCAAGAAAATGAAAGCAAATTCTCGATATTGCTGGGAATATAAGGGCTTTTGTGGTATAATATATATAGGCAATAAGTCCTTATACCCCTTTAAATGAAAGGAGTTATAGTATGGGGTATAGATTACTTGGCACTAATAAAAAAGGTGTCAAAAAATGGTGTGTTTATGTTGAACTTGGTAAAGATATTTTTGGAAAAAGAAAGAAACACGAAGAAAGATTTTATGGAACTCTTGCAGAAGTAAAGATTAAAGATGCCGAACTAACTAAACAATATTATCATAAAGGAAAAACTGCAAATATATCAAATTTAACCTTTGCAGAATATAGCAATATATTTATAAAGAAATATTGTGAGGGTAAAATTGGTTTAGTAACTATAAAGAATTATAAAAGAATATTAAGAACAATTATTCCTTATATTGGTGGTAGAAAGTTAAGTAAAATAACTACCTATATGTTAGATGATATGTATAAAGAATTAAGAAAAGGACAAAAAGGAAAAGAATTGAGTTATAATTCAATGTATGACTATTACAAATTAGTCAATGTTATGTTTAATCAAGCAATAAAGTGGGAATTCATAACTGAAAACCCAAATGCAAAAGTCCAAAAGCCAAAGAAACAAAAGGTAGAAAGAAAGTTTTACGATTTAGAACAAGCAAATCTATTGTTATCTTGTCTAGAAAATGAATGTATAAAGTATAGGGCTTTAATAACTCTTGCTTTAGATAGTGGTGCTCGTAGAGGCGAAATAAGTGCTTTATTATGGAGTGATATAGACTTTGAAAATCATACTTTATCTATCAATAAGTCTTTAAAGGTAATAAGTAGAGATAAAATTGATGAAAAAGATGTAAAAACCTTATCATCAAATAGAACTATTATATTAAGTGAAAGCACTATTGATGTTTTAAAAGAATATAAAGAGTGGCAAGATAACTATATAAAAGAGTTAGGTAGTAAGTGGAAAGGAACTAACAGAGTATTTACATCAGAGTTTGGAGGTCATATGAACCCTAGCACTTGTTATAAGATATTTACTAAAATCGTAGCGAAAAATAACCTAGAACCTATAAGATTTCACGATTTAAGACATACATCTGCTAGTCTTTTAATCCATAAAGGAATGAATTTAAAAGCAGTAAGTGAAAGATTAGGTCATTCTAGCATAAATATTACGAATGATATTTATACACACACTTTTGAAAGTGCAAAAGTGGAATGTGCAATGGCTTTTGATGACATCTTCAAAAATGTTCAAAAAACTACCAAAAATACCTAAAAAAAAGTAAAATGGCGAATATTTAGGGCGAACATTTTAAAAATCAAGTTAATAGAAACGAATTAAAAAAAAGATAATGCCTTGTAAAACCTTATAAATAAAGGGAAAACAAAGGCTTTACATAAAAACAAATGGAATGGAAAAGAGAGATTAGGACACACCTGCTAAGGGTGTAGACCGGGCAACTGGTGCGAGGGTTCAAATCCCTCCCACTCCGCCATTATAATAATAAGACGCAATGTATATAAAAATGCTTGCGTTTTTTTTATATTTCGGTACACTTAATATATAATTTGCGGTGTTTCTGCTATACTCAATATTTGAAATTATAATTGTCAATATAAAAAGGTAAAAAGGGCAAAAAAAATGTAGCAAAAATAAAGAAAATGTGCTATGATTTTAATGTAAATGAGTAAGGTAAGAATGAAAATTATAAAACTTTACTAATTATACTCATTATGAAAAAAAGGAGGAATGAAACATGAGTATAAAAAATAAGAAGGGTTTTACCTTAATAGAATTAATAGCAGTTTTAGTAATACTTGCAATACTAGCACTCATAGTAACACCATTAGTTATGAATATTATAAGAAAAGCAAGAATTTCAGCAGATAAAAGAAGTATCGATGCATATGGAAGAAGTATTGAGTATGCAATTTCATTATATTTATTAGATAATTTAAAATATCCAACGAGTATAGATCAATTAACTATTGAATACTCAGGTAATCAAGTAGTATGCTCTACAACACAATTAAATAATGATTCAAGTATATATCTAGCTGGCTGCACAGTAAATGGAAGAAGTGTCGATTATACATATGGTAAAGATGATTCCTCGACAAATAAAGCATATAGTGTAGGAGATGAAGTTACGTATAATAATGTTGATTATTATGTAATTAAAGATTCAAGTTCAAATGAAACAAGTGTAACATTGTTAAAGAAAACTCCATTAACTGTAGAAGAAGTAAATACATATGGAGGAGTAGGAACAGAAAATAACCATGTAAATAAGTATGTAACAGATGATACAAATTCAGATTGTTATCAAAAAGCATATAATGTTAATGGTTATGGAGGTATGGCATATTATAGTAGTTCCACTTGTGGAATTGTTGGTCATGATGCTAATACTGGTGCAATTGTCGCTACTGATGGTTGTAAAACAGCTTATGCAGATAGTGATGTTAAGTATGTTGTAGATGCATGGGCAACAGCAAAAACAGGCACAAGAGATTTAGTAAAAGATTCAACAGGATATAAAGCTAGATTAATAACAAAAGAAGAAATTGATAATAATTTTAATTTTGAAGAATATGATTTTAAACCATGTCCACCATGTGATTCATATAAAAAACAAAGAATTGCTGAAGAGTGGATGGGAGTTAATAATTCATTTGGTTGGGCTACTATGAGTCAATATGAAGAAGGTGAAAATAAGATTTATTATATTGATTCATCTAGAAGTGTATCTCATTCTTGGGTAAGTTCTCACCAACCGGTTGTTCGTCCAGTTATAACTCTAAATAAAAGTGCGATAGAAAATTAGTAGATAAAATACTAATTTTTTGTTTTGTATTTATAAAATTATGTGATATGATTAGCTAAAGGAGAATGCTATATGGGAAATGATTTAGAAACTGTTGATGATGTTGCTATAGAATTTAGTGAGGAACAAGAAAAAGAATTAGGTACTTTTTTGGAACCTGGTGATCATGGTAGTAAATATAATTATACTTATGTACCACTTCAATATGTAATTAATGTACCTGATGAATATATTATTACAGAATGTATTGAGGCGTGTAAAGCATTTTGGAATAAGAATATAGAGACATTTATGGTTAGTAATTATGATGATAATTATTTATATGTGTTAATAATGAATATATCTAAAGAGAATGAAGAAATTATTAAAAAATTGATGGAGACTGATTCTAGGTATTTTTATGATGCATATAGAGAGACTTATGGAATAAAAGTAAACGGAATGAGTAAGGGAGATTCTTTCGAACTTTTAACTCTTACAGACGTATTTAAAATGCAGGATACAACGAGATATCAAAGTGAAGAAGAGTTTTTAAGTGAATATAAAAGGACTGGTGGAGAGATGTATGTAGATGATGAAGGTAGAATATTAACCAAAGTAAATCCATCACTTAAAGATGCAACTATTAATGATGCACTAGATGCACTTAATTGTAGAAATTTATATATTCAAGAAGAAAGAAGAATATATGAAAATGAATTATTTTTATCATGGCATTTAAAGTATATAAAATATAAGATGAATATAGTAAAAAATTATTTGGTTAATTTAAAAGAAAATAATATAAATAGTAATATAAGTTATGTTAGAGATGTATTTTTGGAGGCAGAGTCAGATTATTTAAAAGAGATATTGCAAGATTATAATGCGAGAGAATATATTAAAAGTTTAAATAAATTTAGTAGTGATGCATTAATTGATGCTACTATAAAATTAATGAATAATATAGATAGTGGAGTATATAGTAAAGATGAACTTGAAAAAATAGAGAAAGATATTATTTTATATTTGGCTGCAATTATAGATAAAAAAGATGCTAAATCTAAAATAAAGTGATTTTATATGATACTTAATGTTAGTGGAAGAACTGATATAGTTGCTTTTTATTCTAAATGGTTTATGAATAGATATGAAGAAGGGTTTGTAGATGTAAGAAATCCTTTTAATCCTAAATTAGTTAGTAGAATATATTTTAAGGATGTTGATTTAATAATGTTTTGTACTAAGAATCCTATACCTATTATTAAATATTTGCAAAAAATTAATAAGCCAATTTTATTCCATATAACACTCACTCCATATAAGAATGATATTGAGGTAAATGTTAAGAATAAAGGTTTAATAATTGAAGCAATAAAAAAGGTTTCAAATATTATTGGTATTGATAATGTAGTAGTAAGATATGATCCTATTTTTTTAAGTGATAAATATAATGTTGATTATCATAAAAGAGCATTTTCGCATATGTGTGAGCTTTTGGATGGTTACATAAATAAAATAGTTGTATCATTTATGGATGAATATAAAAATGTAAAGAATAATTATAGTATACTTAAGTATAGAGAGTTTACTGAATCTGATTATAAAGAGATAGGACTATCTTTTAGTGCGAGTGCAAAAGAACATAACATGGCTGTTCAAACGTGTTATGAATCTAGAAATTTAGAAGAATATGGTTTTATTAAAGGTGAATGTTTATCTACAACATTAGCTTATATTATGACTGGAAAAAAATATAAAATTTGGAAAGCTAGAAATTGTAATTGCGCTGAGATGGTAGATATAGGAGTTTATAATACATGTAAACATTTTTGTAAGTATTGTTATGCTAATTTTGATGAGAAAGAAGTTAATAGCAATTTTTTAAATCATAATGTTAATTCTTCGTTACTTATTGGTCAAATTGAAGACTCTGATATAATTAAAGTTAGAAATAAATAGGATAGTTATCTAGTTTTTTTTATATTTATTTGTTATTATATACATGGTGGTAATATGACAGATAGTGAAAAGAGAATAATTATAGATGCTTTTTTAAATAAAGATTATAAAATAATAATAAATTCTTTTAGTTATGAAAGAAGAAAAGAACTATTTCAATCTATAGAACAATTAGGAGATGAGATTGAAAATGAATTAGGTACTGTTATACCAGATATAGATGGTGATAATTTTATAGCATCTTTTTTTACAAATGATGAGGCAGTAAAATTTTTTTATGAAACAGATGATGTAGATATAAAAAGAGATTTAATGTACTGTATAAGTGATGATGATTTAAAAATAGAATTAATAAAAGAAGATAGAACTTTAACTTTTTCTATTTTAAAAACACTTTCTAGCGATGAAAAATTATTAGAAGCTATTTATAATCTAGATGATAGTTTTATAGATGCTTGTTTTTATTCCTTTATAAAATATTTCCGTAGTGACGAAAATAAACTTAAATATGTCGAAGATGCTCAAATAAATGAATTAAATATGTTGCAAGCATTGATAGAATCTTTAAATGATATTGATTTAAAGTATTATGCATTTAATAAATATATTAAGAATAATTATCCTAAGTATGAAAAGTATGAGTTGTTTCAATTAATTAATAGTATTGATGATCCAAAAGTAAAAATATCTAAATTGAATGAATTTGTAGATGATTATATTAATAATAAATTTACAATATATTACCTAAGAATCACGATAAATGGGAATTTAGAATCCGAAATAGATATTCTATACTTAATTTTTCAATTAACAACTAATCTTGCAGATGAATATAAAGTAGATATATTTAATATTTTAGAAAAAATAGAATCTGTAAAAAAAATAGATTTTAAACATATTAATAATATAATAAATAATATCAGTGATTTTAGTAAATTAAGTAGTGTATCTAATTATATTTTATCTAAATATATAGAATATTATCAAGATAGAATTAATTCTAATCATTTAGTATTATTTGTAGATAAATTTGGACTAGAGTCTTTAAAATATTTAACTAATAAAAATATAGTTAGTATTATTAATATGAATGATGACAATTTTATTAAATTTTTAAATATATTTAGTGAAAAATTTACTAAGCTAGATAATCAACTTGTAAATACTGTATACAATTCTTGTATTCAAAGAGAATATAGAATTAAAAATCAAGAGGAGTATAATATATTTAGTTTGATTAAAGATGCAATAGATGAGAAAAATGTAAAAGTTTTAAAAGAATTATTAATTAAGATAGATATTTTTAAGATTTATGATGGTGATATTGATACAATTGTTAATAAAATACTTAATACTGATAATATAAAAGAATATTTAGATAAAATAAATATTCTATCTAATGATTTTATAAAAAGAAGAAGAGAAGAGTATATTGATTCAAGAAAGAAAGATTTTTATAAAGAGGTAAAACTAGAAAAAAGGTATGAGAAGAATGCTGCTATAAAGTATTATTTATCACATATGTCATATGATGATATTGAATCGTTTTTAAAACTTGTCGATAATATTGATATTAATGAATTAGATAGTGATGTCAGAGATTTAATTGTTGATAAAGATAAATTAATTAGAATTTTAAAGTTTAAGATAAATCCTAAAGAAGAAAAATATACTGGTGATAAAATAGATATAAAGAGGTTTAGTAAAATACTTAATTATATGTATGAAAATAATATGATTGAGCTACCTGATAATTTAGACTTAAATTGTGAATATTATCCTAGAAAAATTGATTATTCAATTTTTTTGCCTGCGTTAATGGATATAAATATTAATAATTTAGTTAATAATATATTTAGTGATAAAAAAATATATGAAGAGTTTTTAAATTATTTATCAAAGTATAGAATATTAGGATTCGGAGATACTTTTAATGAAATATTTAAATTATGTGATGTAGACTATGGAAATGATACATTTATAGGTTTGATATCATACTTTGATAAAATAAAAGACAGGGTTAATACTAAAAATGAACTTATGTCTTTAATAGATTGGAGTAATTGTTATAGTTCATTATCTTCAATTTATGGAATAGTATTAGGAATAGAAGATTATGGTCTTTTAAAATCTAATCCAGGGCCTAATTCTGCAGGCTTAAATAGGCAAGAAAGGCTTGATGAAGCATTAAGAAAGATTGTAGCTATGTATGATAGAAGTTATGTAAGTGTTCCACCAATTAATCAAGATATTAAATTAAAATCTGGTAAAAATATTCGAGTTACTCTAGGGGAGGTTACAAATACTAATAATTTAACTTTAGGTGAGAGAACAGGAGCCTGCATGCGTATAGGTGGTGCGGGTAGTACATTACTTGATTATTGTGTAGAAAATGATAATGGATTTCATATTATATTTAGAAATTCTGATAATAATTTTGTTTCTCGAGTATCTGGATTTAGAAATGGAAATACTGTATTTTTAAATCAACTTAGGTTTAGTAAAGATGATAATTATGAAACTGAAGATGTAATCGATGCATGTTTACTTGTAGCCAAAATGTTAATTACAAAAAGTAAGGATAGTTCATATCCTATTGATAATGTAGTAATATCTGCAACTCAAGCAATGCTTGGCGTTTCTAAAGAAGAAGATTTAAAGATTGCGAATCCAACTGATAATTTAGGCTATTTTTATTCCGATGTTAAAGATAAAGCAGTAGTAATAGCTACAAGAAGTAAAACTTCATCATTTGTACCGATTAATCTTAATCAAGATGGTATTCCTAAGTATGATACTGTAAGAGGAAAAGTTAGTAAAATTACTGATAAACTAGAGATTTTACAAATAATAAATAAAACTAGAATTATTAATAATTTATTAAATGGAGA
This sequence comes from uncultured Caryophanales bacterium, assembly GCA_946414975.1. The sequence goes on from CAMKQS010000054.1 coordinate 8,048, forward strand.
AGAAATAGATAATATTGAAACTTTACAAGAGGATTATATAAATAATGTATCATATGTAATTAGTGGAGAAGATTTTTATATATTAGTTGATAATAATGATAATATAATAGAAGAATTTATTATGGATAAAAGAATTAATAATAATAGGACATTAAATGAGATAAATAGAGTGAAAGAAATTTATTTGAAGAAAAAAGCTGTTGATACTTATGAAAATGGTTATAATATATAATCATTTTTTATTATGATTCATTGCAAAGTAAAAAAAATAATGATATAATCTATAGGACAAACAGGTTTATTAGAAAGAGGGATATTGTGAGAGAACTATCAGATCAAGAGATTGTAAGAAGAGAAAAAGCAGAAAAAATAAAAGAATTAGGAATTGATCCTTTTGGTGAAAGATTTGAGCGTACTGATTTTGCAGCTGATATTAAAGAAAAATATCAGGATGTAGATCACGATATGTTTGAGTCTATGGATGATACTGCAACAATTGCTGGAAGAATAATGTTTATAAGAAAAATGGGTAAAGCTTCATTTATGTCTATTCAAGATAAGTCTGGTAAAATACAAGTATATATATCTATTAATGATATTGGAGAAGAATCTTATAATTTATTTAAAACAGCAGATATTGGAGATATTGTTGGTGTAAATGGTAAGATTATGAAAACTAGAACAGGTGAGGTTACTATTAAGTGTTTAAAATATACTCATTTAGTAAAAGCATTAAGACCTCTTCCAGAGAAGTTCCATGGACTTACTGATATAGAAGAAAGATATAGAAGACGTTATGTAGATTTAATTATGAATGAAGAATCTAAGAAAGTAGCATTTTTGCGTCCTAAAATTATTAGATGTATTCAAAACTTTTTAGATAATAAAGGATTTACTGAAGTAGAAACTCCAATACTTACAAATCTTTTATCAGGAGCTTCAGCACGTCCATTTATTACGCACCATAATACACAAGATATTGATATGTATTTGCGTATTGCCCTAGAGTTAAATTTAAAAAGACTTCTTGTAGGTGGAATGGAATCGGTATATGAAATAGGTAGAACATTTAGAAATGAAGGTATGGATCCACAACATAACCCAGAGTTTACAATGATGGAAGTATATCAAGCATATTCTGATTTAGATGGTATGATGGATCTTACTGAAGAGATGTATCAAGAGATTGCAAATAAAGTATGCGGTAAAACAACATTTAATTATTTAGGACACGATATTGATCTTTCTGGTAAATGGAAAAGGATTAGTATGACTGATGCGATAAAAGAAAAAATTGATATTGATTTTAAAGCAATAACTAGTGTTGATGAATGTATTAAACTTGCAGAAGAACACAATATTGAATTAGAAGAACATGAAAAACAATATGGTCATATAGTAAATAAATTCTTTGAGAAGTATGTAGAAGAAACATTAATTGAACCAACATTTTTATATGGTCATCCAATTGAGATTTCTCCTCTTACTAAAAAAGATCCAGAAGATCCTAGATTTACACAAAGATTTGAGTTATTTATCTCAGGACATGAATGTGCAAATGCTTATACTGAGTTAAATGATCCAATAGATCAACTTGAAAGATTTGAGGCTCAATTAAAAGAAAGAGATTTGGGAAATGCTGAAGCAAATGATATTGATTATGATTTTGTTGAAGCATTAGAGTATGGTATGCCTCCAGCAGGTGGTATAGGATATGGAATTGATAGATTAATTATGCTATTTACAGAACAATCATCAATACGTGATGTATTATTGTTTCCAACAATGAAGGAAAGAAAATAATATGATTTTGTATGTTGTTAGACACGGTGAAACTGAAAAAAATAAATATGGTTTAATACAAGGACAAACAGAATGCAATTTAACTAAAAAGGGTATAGCAGATGCAAAAGAATTAATTTCAACAGTGGAAAGCTTAGATATAGATGTTGTAATATCATCACCACTAAAAAGAGCAGTTGATACGGCCAAGATTATTACAGAAGATAAAATTTCAATTAATATAGACGATAGAATAATTGAAAGAGACTGGGGATTTTGTGAAGGTGCTAGTATTGATAAAGTTGATACTGTAAAATGTTGGAATTTCTATTTAAATACAGATGCTAATAAAATAGAAAAAGTTCAGGATTTATTAAGTAGAGTATCTGAATTTATAGAAGATATAAAAAATAAATATAGTGATTCTAATGTATTAGTAGTTTCTCATAGTGCAATATTAAGAGCAATACATTATTGTCTTCATCCGATTCCAGAAGATGGAGATATGAGTAAACTTGAAATACCTAATTTAAGAATAATTGAATACGAAGTATAGGAGGATTTTTATGAAAATATTAGCTGTTAATTGTGGTAGTTCATCATTAAAATTTCAAATGTATGAAATGCCAGAAGAAAA